>USPJ01000115.1 GCA_900556645.1 uncultured Lachnospiraceae bacterium | reverse complement strand
CGCTCGGCACACAAAGTGTGCGAGCCCTCTCATGAGTGAGGGGTGGGGAGATGATGTGGGCTTGCCCATTTTGTTTTTTAATAGGAAAATCCTTTGGATAAGCGGAAAGCATTGACGATTGCGACTGCGTTTGTTCTGGACAAATCAACCAGCCAGAAGGCAGAAAGAAAGAGGTAAAGAAAATGAAAAAAAGAGTATTGGCAGTAATGATGACAATGGCACTTGCAGCAACAGCACTTGTAGGCTGCGGCAGCGACAGCAGTTCCAAATCCGATAAGGCGGAATATACCATCGGTATTTCACAGTTTGCAGAGCATGGTTCTCTGGATAACTGTAGAGAAGGATTCTTAGAGGGATTAAAAGAAGCAGGTATCGAAGAGGATAAAAATCTGAAAGTATATTATGACAATGCACAGACAGATACAGGAACAGCCGGAACCATTGCAGACAGTTATGTATCCAAAAAAGTAGATTTGGTGTGTGCCATTGCAACTCCGAGTGCTATGAGTGCTTACAACTCCTGTATGAAAGCAGATATTCCGGTAGTCTATACAGCAGTATCTGACCCGGTGGGAGCAGGCCTTGTCAAAAAAGATGGAGCGAATGCAGGGAATGTAACCGGTTCCTGCGATTTACTTCCGGTGGAAGAACAGTTAAAAATGATTCGTGCTATGATGCCGGAGGCAAAGAAAATCGGTATTCTGTATACCACAAGCGAAGCAAACTCTGTCAGCACCATCAAAGAGTATAAAGAAAAAGCCGGAGAATATGGATTTGAAATTGTAGATACCGGAATCAACACCATTGCAGATGTGGATTTGGCAGCTTCCGATTTAGTGGGAAAAGTAGATTGTATCTGTAATCTTACCGACAATACCGTAGTTCAGGCATTACAGACCGTAATCGAAAAAGCAAATGCCAAAAACATCCCGGTATTCGGAAGTGAGATAGAGCAGGTAAAAGCAGGCTGTGTAGCAGCTATGGGTATTGACTACTTTGAACTGGGCAAAAAGACCGGAGCCATGGCAGCAAAAATTTTAAAGGGTGAGGCAACCGCAGAGGAAACCGAGTATATCAAAAATGCAGATTCCGCACTCTATGTCAACACAGCGGCAGCAGATAAAATCGGCATGCAGCTGGATGCAGATTATATTTCCGGTGCGGCAGAAACATTTACGGAGATTACCGTAGAATAAAAACGGATGAAAAGCTTGGAGGTAATAACGTGGCACTAGTATTAAGTGTGTTAGAACAAGGCATGATTTATGCCATCATGGCATTAGGCGTATATATCACATATAAAATTCTGGATTTTCCGGATTTAACCGTAGACGGCAGCTTCCCTTTGGGGGCTGCCATCACGGCTGTTATGATAACAAAAGGAATAAACCCGGTCATTACGTTGTTTGTATCCTTTGCAGCGGGAGCTTTTGTGGGAGTTTTGACAGGAATTATCCATGTAAAATTAAAGGTGCGGGATTTGTTGTCGGGAATCATTATGATGACGGCATTGTATACCGTCAATCTGAGAATTGCGGGACGTGCCAATCTGCCGATTTATACGGAGAAAACCATCTTTGACAACGATTTGGTCAACAGTATTTTTAAAGGGAAAGCAGCAACCTTCAGTACGGTGGTAATCGTTCTTGTCATTACATTGGTAATGAAATTCTTGCTGGACTGGTACATGAGTACAAAATCGGGATTTTTGCTCAGGGCAGTGGGCGATAATGACACCATTGTAACTTCCATGGGTGTGGATAAGGGACTGGTAAAAATTGCAGGTCTTGCTATTGCAAACGGACTGGTAACCTTAAGTGGTTGCATCTATACCCAACAGCAGAGATACTTTGATGTATCCATGGGAACCGGAACTGTGGTAATTGGTCTTGCCAGCGTCATTATCGGAACCAGCCTTTTCAAAAAAGTAACCTTTTTCCGTGTGACTACCAGTGTTGTTATCGGCTCTATCATTTACAAAGCCTGTGTTGCCATCGCCATCAGTTTTGGTTTGCAGTCCACGGATTTGAAGCTGGTAACAGCAATTCTCTTCCTTATTATTTTGGTGGTCAGCATGGATAGAAAGAAGAAGGTGAAAAACAATGCTTGAATTAAAGAATATTAACAAAAATTATAATCCGGGAACAGTAAATGAGCTGTGTCTCTTTGAAGATTTTAACCTGACCATTAGGGACGGAGAATTTGTGTCAGTGGTGGGAAGTAACGGCTCGGGGAAAACCTCTATGCTGAATATTATCTGTGGAACCATCCCGGTGGATTCCGGTGCCATTTTGGTAAACGGAGCAGATATTGTAAATAAAAAAGACTATATCCGTCACCGGAAAATTGGCAGGGTATATCAGGACCCGGCGAAGGGAACCTGTCCCAGCATGACGATTCTGGAAAATATGTCCATCGCAGACAACAAAGGAAAAGGATATGGACTGGGAAGAGGAGTCAATAAAGCGAGAGCGGAACAGTACCGGGAGATGCTTCGGGATTTGAACTTAGGACTGGAAAATCAGATGGAAACAAAGGTGGGCGCCCTTTCAGGTGGTCAGCGTCAGACCTTAGCACTTCTGATGGCAACCATGAATCCTATTGAGTTTTTGATTTTGGATGAACATACAGCGGCCCTTGACCCGAAAACAGCGGAATTGATTATGGAACTGACAGACAAGATTGTAAAAGAAAAGAAGGTTACCACCATCATGGTAACCCACAATCTGCGGTATGCGGTAGAATACGGAAATCGGCTGATTATGATGCATCAGGGAAATGCCATCATAGATAAAGCGGGAATGGAAAAAGCAGCGATTCAGGTGGATGACATTTTAAAGACCTTTAATGAAATCAGTATTGAGTGTGGAAATTAAGGCTTTTTGAGAAAAAAACCATGATTATTGGATAAATTTACATTTTTTTTGAAGTGTACATTTTTTCCGAAGGCTGTTGCGGAATAGCTTAAAATTTAGTATCATAAGGTTGTTATACAGGAGAAAACAGGAGATGGAAAGTTAAGGGATACAGGCCTTGATTTTCTAATCCAAATAATGAAATGGGAGGAAACTATGTATCCAATTGTAAAAAAGGAGAAGCTGGCAGATAAAATTTATCTGATGGATGTAAAGGCACCTAGAGTGGCAAAATCCTGTCTGCCGGGACAATTTATTATCGTGAAAATCGATGAAGAGGGTGAGAGAATTCCTCTTACTATCTGTGACTATGACAAAGAGGCAGGAACAGTTACCATCGTATTTCAGGTGGTGGGAGCTTCCACACAGAGAATGACAGCTTTGGAGGTAGGAGATGCGTTCCGTGACTTTGTAGGTCCGTTGGGCTGTCCGTCTGAGTTCTGTAGTGAAGATGTAGAAGAGTTAAAGAAGAAAAAGATTCTTTTCGTAGCCGGCGGTGTAGGAGCTGCTCCGGTATATCCACAGGTAAAGTGGATGCGTGAAAACGGAATAGATGTGGATGTCATTGTTGGTTCTAAAACCAAAGATATGCTGATTCTGGAAAAAGAGATGGAAGCAGTAGCAGGAAATCTGTATGTAACCACAGATGACGGTACATATGGACGTTCCGGTATGGTAACCACAGTCATTGAGGACCTGGTAAAAGAGGGTAAGAATTATGATGTATGTGTTGCTATCGGACCAATGATTATGATGAAATTCGTCTGTCTTTTGACGAAAAAATTAGAGATACCGACCATAGTATCCATGAACCCGATAATGGTAGACGGTACCGGAATGTGCGGAGCATGCCGTCTGACCGTAGGTGATGAGGTGAAATTTGCCTGTGTAGACGGACCGGAATTTGACGGTCATCTGGTAGATTTCGATCAGGCAATGAAGAGACAGCAGATGTATAAGACAGAAGAGGGAAGAGCAATGCTCAAGCTTCAGGAAGGCGACACCCATCACGGCGGATGCGGACATTGTGGAGGTGACAAATAATGGATGTATTAAAGAAGACTCCTGTCAGAGAGCAGGAACCAAAGGTAAGAGCAACAAACTTCGACGAAGTATGTTTAGGATATAGCAAAGAAGAGGCAATGGAGGAGGCATCCCGCTGCATCAACTGTAAGAATGCAAAATGTATCGAGGGCTGTCCGGTATCCATTAACATCCCTGCATTTATCGAGCAGGTTAAGGATGGAAATTTTGAGGAGGCTTCCAAAGTCATCGGAAAATCTTCCGCACTGCCGGCAGTTTGTGGACGTGTCTGCCCGCAGGAAAACCAGTGCGAGGGCAAATGCGTGCTTGGTATCAAGGGCGAGCCTGTAGCTATCGGTCGCCTGGAGCGCTTTGTTGCCGACTGGTACCGGGAGAACGTGAACACCAAGCCCGAGAAGGCCCCCTCCAACGGCATGAAGGTGGCCGTTGTCGGTTCCGGCCCTGCCGGACTTTCATTTGCAGGCGACATGATAAAGAAAGGATACTCGGTAACCGTATTCGAAGCTCTCCACGAAATCGGAGGCGTTCTGAAATACGGAATCCCGGAATTTCGTCTGCCCAACCGCATCGTAGACGTGGAAATCGATAGTCTGCGAAAAATGGGTGTCGAATTCATAACCGATTGCATCATAGGAAAAACGCTCTCTTACGAAGATCTGCATGAAATGGGATTCAAAGGAATTTTCGTCGCCAGCGGAGCCGGCTTGCCTCGTTTCATGAACATCCCGGGAGAAAACCTCATTGGGGTGATGTCGAGCAACGAATACCTTACACGGGTAAACCTGATGCATGCAGCCGAGCCTGATGCCGAAACACCGGTCTTTCACGGACGACGTGTCGCCGTTATCGGCGGCGGAAACACGGCTATGGATTCGGTGCGCACAGCACGACGCTTAGGAGCCGAGCGCGCCATCATCGTATATCGCCGCAGCGAAGACGAAATGCCGGCCCGTACCGAAGAAGTAAAACACGCCAAGCAAGAAGGCATCGAATTCCTCACACTGCATAACCCCATTGAATACATAGGGGACGAAAAAGGGCACGTTACCAAAATGCGTTTGCAAAAAATGGAATTGGGTGAGCCAGACGAATCGGGTCGCCGCAGCCCGGTCGCCATACCGGGAGCCATTGAAGAAATCGATATCGACGAGGTTATCGTCAGTATAGGCGTATCCCCCAATCCTCTCATACCTCATACAGTAAAGGGTCTTAACATCAGTAAATGGGGAACAATAGTCGTCGATCAAGAATCCATGAAGAGCGATCTGCCCGACCTTTACGCCGGAGGCGATATCGTGCGGGGTGGAGCTACCGTCATTCTCGCTATGGGCGACGGACGACG
>USPJ01000114.1 GCA_900556645.1 uncultured Lachnospiraceae bacterium | reverse complement strand
TGGTCACTTTCCTTATGCAAAATTTCTGCCATGAACTGTTCTGTCTGCTTCTCATACTCGCCCAGTTCCTCTTTTCGGAAGCAATAGCGAAATCCCGTCAACTTTCCAAAAGTTTTCATGGCATCCTGATACCCCAACAGTACATTTCCATCCAGTATCTCCCGTTCAAAATTCATCATGGTTCCAAGGGAACGGCTGGGACAGATATAAGTGACAAAGGGCTTGTTCAGATATTCCCCATGGCTGGGATTGGTATGTAAATCCACTGCTATGACTTCGTCCGCTCCCATTCGCAAAGCAAAATCAATGGGAAGATTGTCATAATAGCATCCGTCTATATACGTCTTATTTTCAATCTTGTGCATCGGAAACAGTGGAAAGATTGCTGATGAACACATAATGTATTCCTTTAACATTCCCTGCGGAATCTCATTTAACGTCAGTTCCAGAGGCTTCATGGGAGAAACCTGCACCGTTACCAGTCCGTACTCCACATCTGACTGACGGATTTTTTCTTCATCAATCAGGTCCTCGATAAATTTCTCAAAAGGTGACACATCTGCTCCTTTATTCTTCACATATTTTTTCAAAAAAGGACGAATCAGTTCCTTCTGATTATACATTCCCTCGATGGTATTGGTCAGATTGATTCCGTCTTCCATGACATTCTCCATCTCAATGGTTTCCCACAGAAATTTTGCATTCTCATAATCCCGACATGCCATCATGGCACCATTTACCGAACCGATAGATGTTCCCGTAACTATCTGATAGTCTATCTGCAATTCCCGCAGTGCCTGCCAGACTCCCAGTTCATAAGAGCCCTTTGTTCCTCCACCGCACAATACAACTGCCCGCTTCATCTGCTTTCCCCTTCCTTATCTTATATCAACAGCAACATGGTTCCCGCCACAATGAGAACCAGCCCTGCAAATGCCTTTTTCGATAAATGCTCCTTCAAAAAAACAGAAGAAAATATAACCGTCAGAACAATACTCAGCTTGTCGATAGGTACTACCACACTGGCTTCTCCCATCTGCAATGCCCGATAATAGCAAAGCCATGAGAGGCCGGTAGTCAATCCTGACAGGCAGATAAAAATCCCGCTTTTAAAGGTCATATATTTTAATTCCTTTTGTTTTCCTTTTACGAATACAATCAGCCATGCCATAATCAAAACCACGAAGGTACGGATTGCCGTTCCCAGATTGGATTCCACACCGTCGATTCCTATTTTTGCCAAAATGGCGGTGAGACTTGCAAACACAGCCGACAGAATCGCATATATCAACCATGCTTTGCTCTTGGAACGTTTGCTGGTTTTTTGCTTGGTAATCATCATATAGGTTCCGATTCCAATGGCTACCATAGCCGCAATCCGATAAGGCGTCAGTTGTTCGCCCAAAAACAGAAACGCCAGAAGCATCGTTAATACCGTACTGGATTTATCAATAGGTGCCACCTTATTGACATCTCCCAACTGTAATGCCTTAAAATAGCACAGCCATGATGCTCCGGTGGCCAATCCTGACAAAATCAAAAATTCAAAGCTTCTTTTGCTGATGCTGTGAATCGTCTCATAGGAGCCTACCATCCGCACCATCACGCAAGAACAGATTAATACCACAATGGTACGGATTGCCGTTGCCAAATCCGAATCTGTCTTTTTCATTCCTACTTTTGCAATTATGGATGTAATTCCGGCAAACACTGCCGAACCGATTGCATAATATAACCACATTTTATCTCTCCTGCATCTCTTTTCTCTTTTGCTTCATCGCATACATCTCTGTATCTGCCTTATCCATGACTGCCTCTATATTGGTATGCTCCATATCCTCTATTACATAGCTTCCGATACTGGCAGAAACCTGATAATCCCGAGGCTTTTTCCGATTTATCTGCTGCAAATTCTCTTTGAACTTTTGCTCAAACTCCTGATGACGGCTGTTAATGATATTTTCCAGTCCCAACAACACAAATTCATCCCCGCCAAACCGCATACATATTTCCTCTTCATTTGCCGCCTCTTTCATACAGTCTGCAACAGTCCGAATCAACCAGTCTCCTTCCTGATGTCCATAGGTATCGTTTACCATCTTCAGCCCGTCAATATCCAGAAAACTGATAAAGAGATTTCTGCCGCTGGTCTTTGCCATCTGCTTATATCCCTGAATTTTCGTATTGAACCCCATTCGATTATAGAGTCCGGTCAGACCGTCACAGATTCTCATCTGATCCAACTTCTCCATAATACTCCGCAAAATTTTCGTCTTAATGACATTTTCAATACAAATGCCTATATTTTTCAGCCACTCGCAGAAAATATGCACCTCTGTGGACAACATACACTCCCCCACCATACAGTATCCGAAGAATTTTTCCTGATAGTGTATCGGAAGAATATAATAAAAAGAGCCTGCGTTCCGCTGGTCGCTTTCTTCTGGCAGCAACTTGCCCTTTGGCAATTTATCACAAACAGAAAATCTGCCGTTCTCATACATTAACGGCAGGGAATATTCCCCTTCCTCCTGTCTGACTCCAAGGTTTTTCTCTCCACAGCGTTCCCGGTAATAAAATTCTACCGATTCCTCTATGACCTTTCCAACGTCCATAAACCCGATATAAAAGCTTTCTGCCTTCAGCTCCGGCACATACTTTCTCGTCTCCTGAAAAATCTCTTTCGGCTCCGTATACGACATGAATTTTGTAAACATTTCATTGATGCTTTTCTTGTAATGCATCCCCATGGTTTCCACTCGGACCAGTTGTTTTCTAAATTTCTCCACATCACAAATCCGCTCTGATTTGCAGCCGCAGCTCTCTGTATAGATAACCTTTGCCTCTGTCAGAAGCTCTACCTTCTGTATTTCCTCGTAATCCATAGTCGCCACACACCGGCATGCCTGATAACCCATTTTCTCTCTATAAGGATTTACGGTGGTAATGCACGGTGCATTATGAATCGCCTTTCTAGAATCGTCAAAGCCTGTCACAATCACATCCTCCGGCACCCGATAACCCTGCTCCTGCAATTCCATAATCGCTCCTACCGCCATATTGTCATTGGCACAAATAATGGCTTTTGGCATCCAATTCATCTGTACGAATTCTTTTACTGCATAAGCACCGGATTCTACACTGAAATCCCCTTGATAGAGCCATCGCCCATTACAGCGGATTCCCATTTCCCCCAGCACATCCTGATAGGCTCTTTTCCTGTCCCTGCTGTCTGCATTGTCCAAAGGTCCGCTGACATAGGCAATCTCCCGTACCCCATGCACTTCAATGATATGCTGGGTTAATTCATAGATTGCCCGATAATTGTCCACGCCGCTATATCCCATTCCCGGAACCCTTGCATCTATGGAAATTGCCGGAATCCTACTCTCCTGAATCCGCCGGATAATTTTTTCCTGTGCCTCTTTATAATGGAGGGTATCCTTTAAAATAATCGCTCCGTCATATTCCTCCGGATACATCAAATCATACACTTGAAAAGCACCCTGTTTATATTCCTCTGACTCTCCGTAATCGGCACAACAGTTAAATATATAAATATTAATTCCGTGCTCCTGTCCGTAACCTATGACACCCCGCACAAATTCCTGCTGGCTTTCATAGGTTATTCCACAAATAATTACTGCTATTTTTTTCATTCGTTTTCCCTCATTTTGCAAACCCCACACTATACTGATATTTTATCACAAAGAATGTTGAAATTCTATCTGTTTTGCTTTACAATAAAAATCACATATTACAAAGGAGTTTTTTATGGAACATACACACGAACATACACACAGCCATGTCTTGGAAGACGGAACGGTAGTTACTCACGGACATCACCATGAAAATACAAAGGCAGTTTTAAATCGTATGTCCCGTGCCATCGGTCATATGGAAGCTGTAAAAACCATGGTGGAAGAGGGCAGAGATTGCAGCGAGGTTTTAATTCAGATTGCTGCCGTACGTTCTGCCATCAATAATATCGGAAAAATTATTTTGGAAGACCATATCAAGCATTGCGTGGTGGATGCCGTAGAAACCGGTGACGAACAGGTTTTAAAGGATTTGGAAGAAGCCATCAGCAAATTTATAAAATAAAAGTGTCAGCACAGGATTCCTGTACTGACACTTATTTTATTTCTCTTTCTGCATGTCTGTGATACATTCTCCGTTATTACAGCATACTTTGTTCTTTCCGGTTTTCTTTGCCTGATAAAGGGCACGGTCCGCACATTCAAAAAATGAGCTGGCATTTTCATATACTTTGTTATACTCCGCCACACCCACACTCAATGTAAAATGACGGGTTCCCTCAGTAGTCAGAAAGGCATAGTTTTCAAATTCCTGTCGGATACGCTCCCCTACTTCCGCCGCCTCCTTTAAAGTTCTTCCCGGCAGAATCATGGCAAACTCTTCTCCGCCATAACGTGCCGCAAAATCATTCTTCCCCCGAATCAAATCAAATGCTTCTACCACCTGACGGATAACCTGATCTCCAAAGGCATGACCATAAGTATCATTTACCTTTTTAAAATCATCAATATCCGCTATCAAAACGGAAAACGGAGCCTTCTTCTGTTGATAAGACTTCATATAATATTCCAGTTCCTCATAGAAAGACTCATGATTATGAAAATGGGTCAACGAATCCCTAGAGGACTTTTCATCATATAAAATAAATGAAATATTCACCTGTTCCACAATTACATACAACGCAATGGCAGAAGCCACGAAAATCGTAACATCTATCAAGGAATTTCTCGGCGGCATATACGGTGTATGAGGCACAAAATACAATCGGTATGCTATGTAAATAGCAATGGAACATATTCCCTGGAAAATTCCCATTCTGGCATCCCGATACAGCGGTATCAAGGTCATAGGAAACAGCAAAAGCACCGGCATCAACGGTACGCTGGTGTGTACGCATACACATATCCCCGCAAAAAGGCTAAAGACAACAATGGTACAGACGGATAACACCTGCTGATTTACTTTCTTCATCAATCCATTAATAAGCCCCTGTGCGACTATCAAAAGTAGACCGGACCAAAAAGTAGGGCGAATGACAAAAAGCTTAAAGTACCGCATCCTGTCACACTCCGCATTTGGTTGATAGAAGGCAAACAAAAACAGAGCCGCCAAAAGAGCCACCACCCAAAGCTTCCACAGAGAAGAGAATACCACACGTTTCCATTCGGCACATTTCTCTTCATTTAACTTTTTATGATCTTTCACATAAACGACTTTTTTCATGACATATCCTTTAATATGCAAATTTTCTAATAATTCTAATAATA
>USPJ01000113.1 GCA_900556645.1 uncultured Lachnospiraceae bacterium | reverse complement strand
CATATCCTTATCCTCAAGATTAGCCCCAGCAACAGCAGCCATACCCCCAGAATATGCAACACAGATGGAAGCGGCAAGAAAAGGAATTGTAACAAAAGAGTTGGAAATTGTGGCGAGAAAAGAACGCATGACCACAGAAGAACTCTTACCGTTGGTGGCAGACGGAAAGGTGGTTATCTGTGCAAACAAAAACCACAAGTGTATTGAGCCGGAGGGAATCGGTTCTATGCTTTCCACCAAAATCAATGCAAATCTGGGAGTTTCCAGAGATTGTAAGGATTACAATGTAGAAATGGAAAAGGTTATGGAGGCGGTGAAGTTAGGAGCTCACGCCATTATGGATTTATCCTCCCATGGGGATACCATTCCTTTCCGCAGAAAGTTGACATCCGAATGTCCGGCAATGATTGGAACCGTTCCGGTATATGATTCCGTGATTCATTATCAGAGAGATTTGGACACGTTGACAGCAAAAGATTTCATTGATGTAGTTCGCCTTCATGCAGAGGATGGAGTGGATTTCGTGACACTGCATTGCGGAATTACCAGAAAGACCATCGACCAGATTAAAAACCACAAACGGAAAATGAATATCGTATCCAGAGGCGGTTCGTTGGTATTTGCATGGATGTGCATGACCGGAGAGGAAAATCCGTTTTATGAATATTATGATGAGATTCTGGATATTTGTCGGGAGTATGATGTAACCATTTCTCTGGGAGATGCCTGCAGACCGGGGTGTCTTGCAGATGCCTCCGATGTGTGCCAGATAGAAGAACTGGTGCGTCTGGGTGAACTGACAAAACGTGCATGGGAAAAAGACGTACAGGTTATGGTAGAGGGACCGGGCCATATGCCGATGGATCAGATTCAGGCAAATATGAAGATACAGAATACCATCTGCATGGGAGCACCGTTCTATGTACTGGGACCTCTGGTAACCGACATTGCACCGGGTTATGACCATATCACGGGAGCCATCGGCGGAGCCATTGCGGCGGCTTCGGGAGCATCCTTCCTGTGTTATGTGACACCGGCAGAACATTTGGCATTGCCGAATGTGGAGGATGTAAAACAGGGAATCATTGCATCCCGCATTGCGGCACACGCAGCAGATATTGCAAAGGGTGTGCGGGGAGCCAGAGAGATAGATGACCGTATGGCAGACGCCAGAAGAAAGCTGGATTGGGAGGAACAGTGGGCATGTGCCATGGACCCGGAGACAGCAAAAAAAATCAGAGAGGACAGAAAGCCGGAGCACGACGACACTTGTTCCATGTGTGGAAAATTCTGTGCCGTGCGAAGTATGAAGAAGGCTTTGGCAGGTGAGCATATTGACATTCTTTAAGAAAAAGAAAGGGATTCTGGGATGCTTGTTACTGTGTCTGCTATTAATCTGCACAGGTTGCGGAAAACAGGACACGAAGCAGGAAAAGGAATCCTCTGAGAAAAACGTAAAAGAAGAGAAACAGGAAGAAGTGAAGCAGGAGGAACCTCAACAGGAGCCACAGGAGGAACCCCAAGAAGTACCGCAGGAAGTGGTACAGGAAAAATATCTGGTGGTGATAGATCCGGGACATCAGAGCAGGGGAAACAGTGCTCAGGAGCCTATCGGACCGGGAGCCAGCCAGACCAAAGCCAAGGTGGCAGGGGGAACCTCTGGGGTTGCCTCTGGTTTGGCGGAATATGAATTGACATTACAGGTTTCCTTAAAATTACGGGATGAGCTGCAAAACCGGGGCTACGAAGTGATAATGACCCGGGAGAGCAATGATGTGAATATTTCCAATGCGGAACGGGCAGAGATTGCCAATAATGCCGGGGCAGATGCCTTTGTGAGAATCCACGCCAACGGTTCCACAGACAGCAGTGTCAACGGTGCCATGACTATCTGTCAGACCTCATCCAATCCTTATAATGCAGGCTGTTATGAAGACAGCAAGGCATTGTCGGTGGCGGTGCTGGACGGTTTGGTACAGGCAACGGGAGCCAGAAGAGAATATGTCTGGGAGACGGATACCATGAGCGGTGTGAATTGGGCAGCAGTGCCGGTAACCATCGTAGAGATGGGATACATGACCAATCCCACTGAGGACTGCAATATGGCATCTGAGGCATATCAGCAGAAGCTAGCGGCAGGAATTGCCGATGGAATCGATGCCTATTTTGCGGCAAAAAGTAACTAGAACAGGATACCGGAATAAAGGGGTATGATAATCAAGGAAAGCAATGCTGTGATGGCAGTTCCCAAGGTGGCGTATTCCGTATCACAGTGGTAGCGTTCACCGAAAATCGGAGATGCCTGTATCGAAGCCATCAATCGAATTTATGACAGCACCGGACTGCCGAAAAAACTATCGGAGGTGGGAGCAGAAAAAGAGCTGTTGCCGAAGTTGGAACATGACGCCTTTGTAAATAATAGTAATAAGATTAATCCGAGGGTTGCTACCGAAGAAGAAATTTTAAATATGTATTATGAACTATTTTAGAAGAGGATGATAATAAATTAGACAAATTAATGCTGGTATTTTGTCAGGTCTTTTATAAATTAAATGATGAAGATGTTCTGTGGACGGATAACAATGGAAAACTTATTTTTTTCCTTCCATGGAGGGGAAATGAGAATCTTAAAAAAGAAGTAGAAACCTATATGGATGCGGTAAAGAGGGACTGGCACACCATAAAATACGGATTGAGCTTAAGCGTTGGTGTGGGAGCCTTATTCAAAGATGTGGAGGGAATGGCACAGAGCATGGAACAGGCAAAGCAGGCACTTTCCATGATACATAAATGCCGGAAAAGAAATGAAATTCGTATCTATGAGGATATCGGGATTTACCGCCTTTTTTATGAATATAACGACAGCGAAGAAGTGGTAGACATCTACCGAAGTATTTTAGGAGATTTGCTGGACTATGATAAAGAACAAGATTCGGATTTTCTGGATACATTAGGAGTCTATCTGGATTGTGGATGTAATATCGGATTGGCATCGGATACGCGGGGAATCCACAGAAATACCATGAAGTATCGGATTACGAGAATACAGGAAATCTTAAACGCAGACTTTAATGACCAGAACCAGTGCTTTAATCTGTGGCTGGCATATAAGATACGAAAATATTTGAATCTGCAATCATCCCATGGGACGTAATAAATAGAACGGCGGAAGATTCCGTAAAATACCAAACAGGAGAAAAAAAATCAGGCAGACATAAATGAGTATGTTCAGTCTTTTTGTGTACTTTACAGAACCGTAACGGATATAGGAATAGATGTGGTAAAAAAGAAAATACACAAAAAATGGGAGAAGTATAATAAATGCCATGTTGCAGAAGAAAGCCTCTTTCCATTCAAAATGTAGAAGATGAAGAATGCAACGGGTAATCCCGCAACCCGGACAGTAGAATTTTGTAATGACATGAAAAAGACAGGGAACCGCAAGACCAGTTCCCTGACACCACGTAGCATATAAAATTCCACTTGCTCCTAAAAAGAAACAAATTATTAATACACGTTGGGTACGTTTTTTCATATTATGCTTCCCGTACAAATTTGTTCAGTTCATTTTGAATCAAAGCATAGGCAATAATACCGCCAAAAAAATACAAAAGCAGATAGAGAATACCACCGTTGGAAGACGGAATACCACGCTTCTCATTCATAAGGTCTATTTTCTCTCCACATTTGTAAGCCCAGTACAGACCGTAAATACCACAAGTAACTAAGGTTAATAGCAACACCATTCCACCGGAAGTGTCCTGTGAGCCGGAAGCGGTATTGATGTCATTTGCTAGACACACATACCAATATAGACCGTAAATGCCACAGGTCACAAGGGATAAAATAATGCATACAGCAATGTTGCGTTCTTGAATCATAACAAAATCCTCCTAAAATAATATTTTAATCATACTATCATTGCCAGAGAAATATGTCAAATCAAGAGGTTTTCAGAGATATTAATTCCTTTCGGAACTGATGAAAGAAAAGAATGGACGTAAAGGTTACGGCAATCACATCTGCCACCGGCTCCGCCATATAGACAGCACGGCATTTATCGGCGGTAAAAAGATGAGGCATCACATAAATCAAAGGAATCAAAAGTACAAATTTCCGCACCACCGCTACAATGATGGAAGACTTTGCGTTGTTGATGGCAATAAAAGTCATCTGACAGGCAACCTGAATTCCGAAAAGAGCCGTGACGGCAAAGTAAATACGGATGGCATCCACAGTAAAAGAGATTAATGCAGTATCCGTAGTAAACATTTGGGCAAAAACAGAAGGTGCTGCCAGAACAAATACCCAGAAAACAGCGGCATAAAGACAGCTGCATTTTAGCAAAAGGAAAAATGCCTGTTTTACACGGGAAGGATTTTTAGCACCATAGTTGTAACTGATAATCGGCTGTGCACCCTGTCCCAGTCCCTGAAGGGGCAGCATGGCAAATTGCATGACACTGGTAAGAATCGTCATGGCACCTACCGCCACATCACCGCCGTATTTCAGCAGGGAAGAGTTAAAACAGATAGAGATAATACTCTCACTGGACTGCATAACAAAAGTGGAAGCACCCAGAGCGATGCAAGGCAGGGCGGTTTCAGGACAAAAGCGGATATGGGAAAGTTCTAACCGAAGAATCGTCTTTTTTCCGCAGAGGAAAGAAAGAACCCATACAGCGGAAATTGCCTGAGAAATTATAGTTGCGAGAGCGGCTCCCTGTACACCCATATGAAAGCCGAAGATAAAAATCGGGTCTAACGTGATATTGCAGACAGCTCCGATAATAACGGAGAGCATACTGGTTTTTGCAAATCCCTGTGCGGAAATAAAAGCATTCATGCCCAAGGTGAGTTGTACAAAAACGGTACCAAGAGCATAAATATTCATATAATCCGTAGCATAAGGAATGGTACGTTTGCTGGCACCGAAAGCTAAAAGAAAATCCCGGCTCCAAAGAAGGAGAACGGCGGTTAAAATCACAGAGATAAAAATTTGCATAAAAAAGCAATTTCCCAAAGTTTTTTCCGCTTTTTCATAGTCCTGTTTCCCCATAAAAATCGAAGAGCGGGGAGCACCTCCGGTGCTTGAAACCGAGGCGAAAGCCGTGACAATCATGATAATAGGCATACAGACTCCTACACCGGTCAATGCCATGGCACCACTTTCAGGCATGTGTCCGATGTAAATACGGTCTACGATATTATATAGCATATTGATGAGTTGGGCGGTAACGGAAGGAATAGCAAGCTTCCGTAAAAGAGACCCAACCGGTTCTGTTCCTAAATAAGTATTGTTCGTTTCCATAATGAACTATTATAG
>USPJ01000112.1 GCA_900556645.1 uncultured Lachnospiraceae bacterium | reverse complement strand
TTTGTGCGGCGGATCACCATTCGGCAGCATCAGCACTTCATCCAGTCCAAAGCTGTGATAGGCATTCTCAGCCAGCGTCAGATGCACCATATGCACAGGGTCAAAGGTACCTCCCATGATTCCGATACGTTTTCGTCGGCTCATCGCAAGCATCTCCTCTGACGTATATTATTTCTCAGGAAGAACAATTTTCTTTTTGTTGTCCTTGCCTTCTTTATAAAGAACAATCTTTTTGCCGATAACCTGAACCACATCTGCATGTGTACGTTCAGCCAGTACCTCTGCCATCTGACGCGGATCATCAAGACAATTCTGAAGAACAGAAATCTTGATCAGCTCTCTCGCTTCAAGGGCTTCTTCCACAGCCTGTGTCAGTTCCGGTGTCACACTGGATTTACCAATCTGGATAATCGGTGTCATGTTCATGGCAAGCCCTTTGAGATAGGCTCTCTGCTTACTATTTTTAATCATCTGTATTATCCCTCTTATTTATAATAATCAAATTCCAGTCCGTACATACGCACGGTATCGCCTTCTTCAATTCCTAATTTTTCTAATTCCTTTAAAATTCCCTGCTGTTTTAAGAATTTCTGGAAGAACAAAAATCCCTTCTCGGAATCGATATTGGTATAACCTAACATCTTTTCGATTTTAGGACCTTCTACGATATATACTTCTTCCTCTTCCGAATACTCCACGGTAATCGGCTCGTCCTCTGCCATCTGTAATTCCGGGAAATACTCCTGTTCAAAGACAATGGGTTCTTCCGAAAAATGTTCTAAGAGTTTCTTTACCGCATAAAGCAGCTCCTTGACACCTTTTCCGCTGACCGCTGAAATAGGATATACTTCTATGCCTTCCGGCTCAAAGGTTTCCCGCAGCTTTTGGATAATCTCATTTTCTCCCTCGTAGATGGCATCGATTTTATTTGCCGCAATGACCTGCGGTTTTTCCAACAGCTTCGGATTGTAAGCCTCCAGTTCTTTGTTGATGGCACGAATATCCTCAATAGGGTCTCTTCCCTCTACAGATGCGGCATCCACCATGTGAATCATAACCTTGGTACGTTCTATATGCCGCAAAAATTCATGTCCCAGTCCGATACCCTCGGAGGCACCTTCAATCAGTCCCGGAATATCCGCAATGACGAAGCCGCCGTCCTCGAAATCCACCACACCCAGATTCGGGTTCAGAGTAGTAAAATGATAATTGGCAATTTTCGGCTGTGCATTGGTAACTCTGGATAACAAAGTGGATTTTCCTACATTTGGAAATCCCACCAAACCCACATCTGCGATTACCTTTAATTCCAGTTTTACTTCTAATTCCATGGCTTCCTGTCCCGGTTTGGCATATTTTGGTGCCTGCATGGTGGAGGTGGCATAATGTTGGTTTCCCAAACCACCGTTTCCGCCTTTTAGGACAATCTGTCTGCGGTTCTCACCGGACATATCGGCAATGACTTTATCGGTCTCGGCTTCACGGATAATGGTTCCCTCCGGCACCTTTAAGATTAAATCTTCGCCCTTTTTGCCATGACAGTTCCGTTTTCCCCCTTCTTCACCGTTCTGGGCTGCAAACTTTCTTTTGTGACGATAATCCGCAAGAGTATTCATTCCCTCATCCACTTCAAAAATGATGTCTCCGCCTTTCCCGCCGTCTCCGCCGTCGGGACCGCCATTTGGCACGTATTTTTCTCTGCGGAAGGAAACATGTCCGTCTCCGCCCTTGCCTGATTTTATAATGATTTTTGCACGATCTGCAAACATAGTTTTCTACCTCAATCTTTTTATAAACGAAAACTGGACTTATCATATAAAGTCAATTTCCGGTATTATATGACAAAATAGACCCGACTACACCTAGCCGAGTCTATCACATCCTTAATTATTTGCTTTCAACCGGATATACGGAAGCCTGTTTTTTATCTCTTCCTTTTCTCTCGAATCTGAGAATTCCGTCTGCTAAAGCGAATAATGTATCATCTCCGCCTCTTCCAACGTTTGTTCCCGGATGAATCTTTGTTCCACGCTGTCTGTATAAAATATTACCAGCTTTTACAAACTGACCGTCTGCTCTCTTTGCTCCTAATCTCTTAGACTCGGAATCTCTACCGTTCTTAGTAGAACCCATTCCTTTTTTATGAGCAAAAAACTGAAGGTTCATTGTTAACATGGTCTACACCTCCTTGAAGTCTAAAGTAATAAACTCATTTCCATATTGATTTCCAATTCCCTGTAATCCCAACACCATGGATTGTAACAGCAGATAGGCGTCATGTTCTGACGGCTTCTCCAACCGGAATACAATCTCTCCGCTTTCCTCCTCCGTATCTACGGCAAACCGCTCTTCGGTAAAGGAAGCAATGGAATTAATGGTATTGATAACCAGAGCCGAAACACCTGCACAGATAATATCTTCTCCTGCCTGAGCATATCCTGCATGTCCGATACAGTCGAAACCTGTGTACAGATTTTCTTTATTTCGATAAATCGTTATCTTTATCATAACAATTCCTGACTAAGCGTTAATCTTATCAATTTTAACTTTTGTATACGCCTGTCTGTGACCATTTTTCTTATGGTATCCGGTTTTTCTCTTATATTTGTAAACGATAACCTTTTTACCACGTCCGTTCTCTACTACAGAAGCTGTAACGGTTGCTCCCTCTACTAACGGATTTCCGACTTTCATCTCATTATCGCTTACTGCTAAAACCTGGTCAAATGTAACTGTTTCTCCAGCTTCTACACCAAGTTTTTCAACATTAATGATATCGCCTTCGGAAACTTTGTACTGTTTACCACCTGTTGCAATAATTGCGTACATAAGGCACCTCCTATTTATCATTACTCGCCAGCTATGGTGCGTCCTAAAAAAGGACAGACTTATAACCTCGCTGTGCGGCATACTCGAATATCATAGCATAATTTGGATGTTACGTCAACTGTTTTTTATGCATCCGGTTTATCTTTAAATTTGCTGCTTAAAATATCTCCCGCACACCAGATGGCACCTGCCACGGAAAGGGAAAAGATAAACGCAATCACATTTTTCAAAAACTGAATGCTGACAATAGACAATTCTCCTGCCATCAGCTCCTGTATGGTATGGATAAAATTATGAATTCCCATAGTCCATACACCTAAGTATATCGCATAATAAATACTAAGTGCTTTCAGCAGAAATGCCAGTATCTTCTTTAGTAATTTTGTATTCATAAGGTTCATCCCCTCGTAACTGTTCTCTTAAACTTTTCTGCACTTTCTTTCGTGTCAATTCTACCAAGCCAAGACGTGTAATGTCAACCAAAGTAGCCGGAATTTTATCTTTTTTTAGTTCCATCCGTAAAATATGCATCAGTTCCTCCTGACGGGACTTTTCTTTCATATCAATAAAATCAATAATACAGATTCCAGAAATATTTCTCAGGATTAATTGTGCCGCAATCTCCTTTGCCGCCTCCACATTGGTCTGAAAAAACAACTCCTCCCGCTCCAGTTTCTTTTGGTTTCTTCCGCTGTTTACATCAATGACCGTCAAGGCCTCCGTAGGCTCAATCACAAGATAACCGCCGGAAGGCAGCCAGACCTTTGTGTCCAATGCCCGTGCCAGTTCCCGCTTTATATTATTCAAGGCTCCCAAAGACACCATCTTATCCACATACAGACAAAGCTTTTCCATGTCCTGAGGCTGATGTTCACTCAGGTACTTCTGAAGCCTCTTATAAATCTCCGGTTTGTCTGTGGTGATTTTTTCTGTCTCTGCCATATAGAGACCTTTGAGAAAATGGATTTCCTCGCTGTCTGCCTCCCGTAGCAGGGAAAAAGCAGTCTTATGAATGGAAGTCTGTCGCAACTGCTCATATTCCTTTTTTAATTTTTCCAGTTCCTCCAACAGCACCTGTTCCTCGATTTCTGCCGCATTGGTTCGTACCACCAGACCAAAATCCTCTCCCTTTTTTTCTTCCATCAGGGTTTTTAAACGTTTCCGTTCCTCTCCCGTAATTTTTTTGGAAATGCCCAGTTTCCGGTTCTGAGTGGTAAGTACCAGATATTTTCCGGTAAAATTCAGGTTTGCTGAAACCATAGGGGGTTTTGTTTTTACGCCTTCCTTTACCACTTCCACCAGAAGCTCATCCCCTTGGCACAAAGGTTTCTTTCCCACCTTCTTTGTGAATACCGGAGAAACAATTTCACTTAATGGACAAAAACAGCCCTGTCCACCGGCAATCTCAATAAATGTTGCCTGAATATTAGAAACGATGCTCTGCACCCTTCCAATATAAATATTCCCCAATAACGGCTTTGTATTCTCCCGCAAAAGCCGTACTTCTTTCATATAGTTTCCCTGATAAACTGCCAGAATCTCATAAAGCTTTCCATGCAGTTCTTCTTCTGTAATAATTACTCTCTCAGACAATGTCTTCTCCTAATTCTTCCAAAGATACCAGTTCTCCGGTTTCATTTCTGGCATAGGTATCCAGCCGGTGAATCTGGATTGCCGCCGGTTCATACTCCAACCCAAACCGCTCATACATGGCGGATAACACCAGTTCCGGTTTGATGTTATCTACACTTCCGGTACATACCTTAAGATAAAGAATCGGTTTACCTTCCCGTTCCAAAACCTGAAAATCATAGATTAAAGGCTTCAAGTCCAGTTCCCGTTCACTTTTCTTTGTCTTTTTTACAATGGAAATCTCCGTGGCATTTTTATAAAAATCCTCTATCATTCCCTGAAACTCTTCTGTTGTTTTCGGAATGGAATATCCCTCTTTAAAAGAAAGCTCATAGTCCGCTGCCGCCACAATGGACATGGCTGTTTTTGCCGTATCCGGCAGCTTCCGATAGGAAAGCACCTGAACACCCTCCACCATGGCATCATTTAGTTTTTTTA
Source organism: uncultured Lachnospiraceae bacterium (assembly GCA_900556645.1). The sequence goes on along the minus strand of USPJ01000112.1, from coordinate 438 downwards.
AAGCGGTTTTGCTGTCTTGGGTGGAAAGCACCTCTATATCAAAATACTCTCCTTCACTGGTAATTCCCACACCCAAAGGTGCCGCAAAGGACATAATCATATGGGGATTAAATCCTTCGGAATATTTCATGTCCACCTCTGCACGGCGAAGAGCCTTTTGAAAATATCTCATCATGTCCAGATGTCCGATGAATTTCAAAGCTCCCTGCTTTCCAAAACGAATCCTAATCTTCAAAGCAGACACCTCCCTCGTATTTTCTGGCTCCGCAGCCTGCACAGCGTTCCCTGCAATTCGGGGTTACCGTTTCAGTCTGTGCCGTATGCCACTCCCGCAGTAAAAACTCTTTTGTCACTCCTGCGTCAATGAAATCCCATGGAAAGATTTCGTCTTCGTTTCGTTCTCTGTAATTATAAAAATCACGGTCCACCGAAAGTTCA
>USPJ01000111.1 GCA_900556645.1 uncultured Lachnospiraceae bacterium | reverse complement strand
ACCAGAGCCAGTTGTTCCTCGTAGATAAAATCCATACGATGGGAAATTAAAGCACAGAGGATGGCAACGCTGAGTCCATGTTTGTATACAAAATCCCCGGAGCTGCGAATGTTCTGGGAAAAGTGGATTCTGTGATTAAGATTTCCATATTCTTTCAGAATATTTACCGCCAAATCGTGAAGCTTATCGGGAGGATTTCCGCCGGCAATTTTGTCCAATTCATCCCTTAAGCGGAACATATAGATAGTCTGAAACTGTTCAAAATGTATTTCTTCTTTCGTCAAAGGAGGAGCCGGTTCTGCCGGTTCCAAAATATAAATGCCAATCAATGAGAATTTTTGGATGCTGTTGATTCCCTGAGGCGTTAACTGAGTGTTGCGGTCATAAAGCAATACACCCATTCGGTTATAGATTGGCTTGGCTAACCGCATACCGGGTTTTAAATTCTCTGTTTTGACAAATTGCATAGTAATCCCCTCCCATTTCAAAATCTTCCCTGCCAAATTCTTGTAAACATTTTATCATATTGAAACTTTAATTACAATTAGGTATAATTTCTGTAATGAGGTATATTATGATGAAAAAAGGCAGAAAAAATCTGGCGTTGCTGTTGATATGCCTGATATTGGGAAGTTCCCTGACGGTATTTGCGGCAACGGAAAAGGATTTAGAGGATACAAAAGAAAAGCTGGAAGACCTTCAGGAACAAAAGAAGGAAACGGATGAGAAAATTGACAGTCTGGAAGACAGCAAGGGAGAACTGGAGAGCAGTCTTTCGGATATGGACAGGCAGCTGACGGAAATCAGTAGTTCTCTCACAGAGCTGGAGGGCAGCATCAGCGAAAAAGAAGTTTTGATTGAAGAGACGGAAAAAAAGTTGGCAGAAACCGAGGAACGTTCCAAAAAGCAGTATGAGGACATGAAACAGCGGATTCGTTTTATGTATGAAAATGGTGACAGTTCTCTTATGGCATCCATTCTCAATGCCGGGTCTATCTCTGAATTTTTGAACCGCACGGAGTATGTGGAGGCAATCAGCAGATATGACAGGGAAAAGTTAAAGGAATATCAGGAGACTCAGCAGTTGATTGCAGACAGCAGACAACTGTTACAGGAAGAACAGGCAAAACTGGAGGCACTGAAACAGGATACCTATAAAAAACAACAGGAAATGTCTGCATTAATTGCTTCCACAAAAGAAAATCTGCAACAGTCGGAAAGCGAAATAGATAAAGCGAAAAAGATGTCGGAATCCTATGCCAAAGAAATCGAAGAGCAGAAAGCCTATGAGGCAAAGCTGGAGCAACAAAAGGCACAGGAAGATGCCGCCCGCATGGAAGAAATTAAAAAGCAGGAGGAAGAGGGAGCCAACGGTGCCAATGTGGTGGCACAGGCAGGCGATTTAGAACTGTTGGCAGCTCTGATTCAATGCGAGTCGGAAGGGGAGTCTTACGAGGGAAAACTGGCGGTGGGAAGTGTGGTACTCAACCGTGTGGCAAGCTCTTATTTCCCAAATAGTGTAGTGGGAGTGATATATCAAAAAGGACAGTTTTCTCCAGTGGCAAGCGGACGTTTTGCCACCGTACTGGCTCAGGGAGCTAACGGGGAATGTACGCAGGCAGCACAGGAGGTTCTAGGCGGCAGGATTACTACCAATGCACTGTATTTCAGAAGAAATACGGGAACCATACAGGGAACAGTAATTGGAAACCATGTCTTCTATTAAAAGTGATGCAAGTGTTAAAAAACAGATTTTAAAAAATGTCAAAAATCGGCAATTTTGTGAAAGATTCACAAAAAAAGCCGATTTTTTTTGCTTGAGAAAAGAATTTTGATAAATTTTTAACAAATAAAAGTAAAAAGATTCTAAAAAAACCATAAAATGAAGAAGTTTATGTAGGTTTTTTGAGGTGATTACAGACAAGTTTTTGGTTGCATTTAAAATGGAAATATGCTATTATGAACTTGAAGTAAAAGTCCAAATCTAAAGTACATAGGATACATAAGATAGGGACTTGGTGATGGGAAAGTAAATTAAAAACTGTAGTGGTTTTCAATTTATTTTTTTTAAAAAAAGGATTGTTAAAAAATTAACGTCTTTAAACAACAAATCAATCAAAAAGGAGAAGAAAACATGGCAGAAAAAGTAGTTTTAGCAGGTGCTTGTCGTACAGCAATCGGAACTATGGGAGGAGCATTAAGTACAACTCCAGCACCGGTTTTGGGATCTATCGTTATTAAAGAAGCATTAAACAGAGCTGGAGTACCGGCTGAGAAAGTTGATCACGTGTACATGGGATGTGTAATCCAGGCTGGATTAGGACAGAACGTAGCACGTCAGGCTTCCTTAAAAGCTGGTTTGCCAATCGAGACACCGGCAGTTACCGTTAACGTAGTTTGCGGTTCCGGTCTTAACTGTGTAAACATGGCTGCACAGATGATTCAGGCAGGGGATGCTGATATCGTTGTTGCAGGTGGTATGGAGAACATGTCAATGGCACCATACGCTGACATGAACGGACGTTATGGACATAGAATGAACAATGCCACATTAGTAGATACCATGGTAAACGATGCATTATGGGATGCATTCAACAATTACCACATGGGAATCACAGCAGAGAACGTAGCTGAGCAGTGGGGATTAACTCGTGAGCAGTTAGACGAGTTTGCAGCTACATCACAGCAGAAATGTGAAGCAGCTCAGAAAGCTGGAAAATTCAAAGATGAAATCGTTCCAGTAGAAGTTAAGAAGAAAAAAGAAACAATTATCGTAGATACAGATGAGGGACCACGTCCTGGAACAACAAAGGAGAGCATTTCCAAATTACGTCCAGCATTCAAACCGGACGGAATCGTTACAGCAGCTAACGCTTCAGGAATCAATGACGGTGCAGCAGCAGTTGTTGTTATGAGCGAGAAAGCAGCAAAAGAATTAGGCGTAAAACCAATGGCAACATTCGTAGCAGGAGCACTTGGCGGAGTTGACCCATCTATCATGGGTGTTGGACCGGTTGCTTCTACAAAGAAAGTATTTGCTAAGACAGGTTTAACTATCGATGATATGGACTTAGTAGAGGCTAACGAGGCATTCGCAGCTCAGTCCTTAGCAGTAGCACATGACTTAAACTTTGATATGAGCAAAGTAAACGTAAACGGTGGAGCAATCGCTCTTGGACATCCGGTTGGAGCTTCAGGATGCCGTATCCTTGTTACTCTGTTACACGAGATGCAGAGAAGAGATGCTAAGAAAGGTCTTGCAACTCTGTGTATCGGCGGTGGTATGGGATGCTCTACTATCGTTGAGAGAGACTAATCAACAACAGGTATCAATAGCCGGTGTCTGATGACACCGGCATCAAAAGTTAATAAAATTCCATAAGGAGGAACTGACATGAAAGTTGGTATTATTGGAGCAGGAACCATGGGTTCCGGTATTGCACAGGCATTTGCACAGACAGAAGGTTATGAAGTATGCTTATGCGATATTAACGACGAATTTGCTGCAAACGGTAAAGCAAAAATCGCAAAAGGATTTGAGAAAAGAGTAGCAAAAGGCAAAATGGAGCAGGCTGCTGCTGACGCTATCCTGAACAAAATCACAACAGGTACAAAAGAGATTTGTACAGACTGTGATTTAATCGTAGAGGCAGCTCTTGAGGTTATGGATGTTAAGAAACAGACATTCAAAGAGTTACAGGATATTGTAAAAGCAGATTGTATCTTCGCTACAAATACATCTTCCCTTTCTATTACAGAAATCGGTGCAGGACTTGACAGACCAGTAATCGGTATGCATTTCTTCAATCCGGCTCCTGTTATGAAATTGATCGAGGTTATCAAAGGTGAGAACACACCGGACGAGTTAAAAGATAAAATCGTTGCTATTTCTAAAGAAATCGGAAAGACTCCTGTAGAAGTAAACGAAGCTGCAGGATTCGTAGTAAACAGAATCTTAATCCCATATGTAAACGAAGGTGTTGGCATCTTAGCTGACGGCGTAGCTTCTGTTGAAGGTATCGACACAGCTATGAAATTAGGTGCGAACCATCCAATGGGACCATTAGAGTTAGGTGACTTAATCGGTTTAGATATCTGCCTTGCTATCATGAACGTATTATATGATGAGACAGGCGATCCAAAATACCGTCCACATCCACTTCTTAAGAAAATGGTACGTGCAGGTAAATTAGGACGTAAGACAGGTATCGGATTCTACGACTATTCTAAATAAATAAAATGAGCATACCTCAAAATGCGGAAACATTTTGGGGCTTTGCTCTTTTTAAAACAAATAAAGTAAATGGAGGAATATAAATCATGGATTTTTGTTTAGATAAAAAACATGAAATGGCGAGAACTCTTTTCAAAGAATTCGCTGAAACAGAAGTAAAACCTCTCGCTCAGGAGGTTGACGAAACAGAACATTTCCCAATGGGTACCGTTGAGAAAATGGCAAAAGCAGGATTTATGGGTATTCCTGTACCAAAGGAGTACGGCGGACAGGGATGTGATCCTTTAACATATACAATGTGTGTTGAGGAGTTATCTAAAGTTTGCGGTACAACAGGCGTTATCGTTTCCGCACATACATCTCTTTGTATCGATCCTATCATGACATACGGTACAGAGGAGCAGAAACAGAAATATGTAGTACCTCTTGCAAAAGGTGAGAAACTTGGTGCTTTCGGTTTAACAGAGCCGGGTGCTGGTACAGATGCTCAGGGATGTCAGACAAAAGCCGTATTAGACGGTGATGAGTGGGTATTAAACGGATCAAAATGTTTCATCACAAACGGTGAAGTTGCAGACGTATATATCGTAATTGCTATCACAAGCGTAACAGAAGACAAGAGAGGCAGAAAGAAGAAGAACTTCTCTGCATTTATCGTAGAAAAAGGTGCTCCTGGATTCTCCTTCGGAACAAAAGAGAAGAAGATGGGTATCCGCGGTTCCTCTACATATGAATTGATTTTTGAAGACTGCAGAATTCCAAAGGATGCATTACTTGGACCGGAAGGAAAAGGCTTCCCGATCGCAATGCATACATTAGACGGCGGACGTATCGGTATTGCAGCTCAGGCTCTTGGTCTTGCAGAAGGTGCTTTAGAGGCAACAATCGCATATGTAAAAGAGAGAAAACAGTTCGGAAGAACAATCGCTCAGCAGCAGAACACACAGTTCCAGTTAGCAGATATGGCAGCTAAGATTGATGCAGCGAAATTCCTCGTTTACAGAGCAGCAATGGCAAAAGCAACTCAGAAAGTTTACTCCGTAGAAGCAGCAAAAGCAAAATTATTTGCAGCAGAGACTGCTATGGATGTAACAACAAGATGCGTTCAGTTATTCGGTGGATACGGATAC
>USPJ01000110.1 GCA_900556645.1 uncultured Lachnospiraceae bacterium | reverse complement strand
CTCCATAACCTCGTATTGATGATTCAGCAGTTCAAGCTGTAGTTCAAGCTGTTTCCTGTCATCTGTATCAATGGCGATCATCAATATGCGTGATCGTGTATTTTTTATAAAATGTCCTGCAAATCTTATCGTCACCCATTTGTAGATATCATTGCTTGTGTAGATCCTTACTTCACATTCTGCATTCTCCTGCCCTTTTAAAGCCGTACACAACGCATTTGAATATCTGACCTGATCATCAGCAAAAATCATTTTTCCGACTTCCATCTGTAAAAGCCGGCTGCCTGTGTATCCTGTAAACCTGCAAAATTCTTCATTTACAGTAATAAAGTGTGCCTTATCTTCTATTATATCAAGCACCGCCATTCCAACAGGAATGTCCAGTATTTCTGACCAATCACTCATTTTAAAACCCCTAATTTTCTATTGATCCCGCCTTATCCAAAGCTGCTTTTTTATGCTTTATCTGTAATCGTGAATCATTTATTTAATAGTTCATTATAACTATATCACATTTTATAGGTATTTTTCTACAGAAAGACTTGCAAAATACTGATTTTACGATAAAATATAATGCGCAAGCGATTAATATAAATATAGAAAGGCAATAATAATGATTAGTGCAAATAATATTACCTTAAGAATTGGAAAAAAAGCTTTATTTGAAGATGTAAATATCAAATTTACGGAAGGAAACTGCTACGGATTAATCGGTGCCAACGGTGCAGGAAAATCCACATTTTTAAAAATTCTTTCCGGTCAGTTGGAACCTACCAACGGTGACATCGTCATCACTCCGGGACAACGTTTGAGCTTCTTACAGCAGGATCACTTCAAATATGATGAATTTACTGTTTTAGATACTGTCATCATGGGGAACAAACGCCTCTATGACATTATGAAAGAAAAAGATGCCATTTACGCAAAAGAGGACTTTTCCGACGAAGACGGTATCAAAGCCAGTGAGCTGGAGGCAGAATTTGCTGAGATGGACGGTTGGAATGCCGAGGCAGATGCCGCCATGCTGTTAAACGGACTGGGCATCCCTACGGAAAATCACTATTCTATGATGGCTGACCTGCCGGGTGCCATGAAGGTTAAGGTTTTATTGGCTCAGGCTTTGTTTGGAAATCCTGATATCCTGCTTTTGGATGAGCCCACCAACCACTTGGATTTGGATGCTATTGCATGGTTGGAAGAATTTTTAATCAACTTTGACAATACAGTTATTGTAGTTTCCCATGACCGTTATTTTCTGAATAAAGTCTGCACCCATACCGCTGATATTGATTATGGAAAAATTCAGCTTTATGCAGGAAACTATGATTTCTGGTACGAATCCAGCCAGCTTTTAATGAAACAGATGAAGGAAGCCAACAAGAAAAAGGAAGAAAAAATCAAGGAATTGCAGGAGTTTATCTCCCGTTTCTCCGCCAATGCTTCTAAATCTAAGCAGGCAACTTCCCGTAAGAAGGCTCTGGAAAAAATTCAGTTGGACGAAATCAAGCCATCCAGCAGAAAATATCCTTATATCGACTTCCGTCCGGAGCGTGAAATCGGAAATGAGGTTTTATCTGTGGAAGGAATCAGCAAGACCATTGACGGTGTCAAGGTATTGGATAATATTTCGTTTATCGTAGGACATGATGACAAGATTGCTTTTGTAGGCGGAAATGAATTTGCCAAAACCGTGCTGTTTAAAATTCTTTCCGGTGAAATGGAACCGGATGAGGGTACCTATCACTGGGGCGTTACCACTTCCCAATCCTACTTCCCGAAGGATAACACGGAAATTTTTGATACAGATTTAATTATTGTAGACTGGCTGACCCAGTTCTCTGAAATTAAAGATGCCACCTACGTCCGTGGTTTCCTAGGCAGAATGTTGTTCGCCGGAGAAGACGGAACAAAAAAAATGCGGGTACTTTCCGGTGGTGAAAAGGTACGTGTACTTCTCTCTCGTATGATGATTGAGGCTTCCAACGTACTGATTCTGGATGAGCCTACCGACCATCTGGATATGGAGTCCATCACCGCATTGAACAACGGACTTATCAAGTTCCCGGGAGTAATTCTCTTTGCTTCCAGAGACCATCAGATTGTCCAGACTACTGCAAACCGTATTATGGAGATTCTTCCAAACGGTACCATGATTGATAAAATCACCACTTATGACGAGTATCTGGAAAGTGATGAAATGGCAAGAAAACGTCAGGTTTATTCCATGTCAGCAGATGATGAGGCAGATAATTAATTTTCAAAAAGAAAAAGGCTTGGAAGTTTGAGCTTCCAAGCCTTTCTTTTATTTCTGTGTACTGTCTTCTTCTAATTTTGCCACCACAATCCAGCGTCTTTCATTCTGGTTTGCAATACAGGTGGACATGGTAATTATCTTATCATCCGTTGTGATTTCCTGTTCCTCGGCGTAAACTGCCTTGGTATTCTTTATTACACCACTTTGAACATCATCCAAAAACTTTTGACATTCCTTTTTCTTGCTAAAATCGTAGCTATAAGGTATATAACGGTCATCAAAGGTTACCGCCGCAACAATATGATATTTTAAAGTCCTGTCCGGCAGATAGATATACACATAAGGATTTTCTTTAAAAAAGGCTTCCTCTTCATATTTGTGCAAATCCTTAAACATGGTGCCGTTTTTCATATTATGTCCATAAATCACGGTATTGAAATCCGTAAAATCCTTACTATTTACCTTTTCCGTGTAGATAGAACCCGGCAATCCTTCCGTTCCCTCCACGGTATGATTCAAATAATAGGCATCATCACTGGGATGCTGTAAAATCGGATAATCAATCTGCGTTTCCGGTATTCTTATCCATGCATAAATATCAGCATTCTGCTGCTGCAAAGCTTCAAAATCAATGGAAACCTCATCATCCATCTTCTCTTCTGTCTCTTCCTTCGCAATCTTTTGAATCTTCTTATTTTCGTCCTTCGCTTTGTTCTGCTTTACAAAGTAAGATACAATTCCCACTGCACAAACGATAATGACCAGAATCAGTACCGCTATGATTCTCTTTTTCTTCTTATCCATAACTCTTCTTTTCTCCTAAAACCAACTGTTAAAATTTGTTCCGCTGTTATAGCTGTTGTAATTCCCAAAACGATTATATGTATCCGCTTCTCTGCCTGCATGATAATCAATCAATGCTGCCCGCAGAGATGTCTGATATCCGTAAGAGCTGTTACCGCTGAACAATGCCTCTACCTTGGACATATCCGCTTTCTGAAATGCCTCTTTGTCAATCTCCAGACTGTTATCGGATTTGATGGTAATACCAATCTCATTCAAAAGGCTCTCTTTGGCCTCCGTAGCCGAAATCATGCTTGCTTTGTTATTGGATACCCCGCTGTTAATGGTCTTTTCCGTACTGCTGAGTACATCATTATAATTCTGAACAAATTTATTTACTGCATTGTAAATCTTATCCGTATCATATTCTTGAGTTACATTTCCGTCTGCATCCTTGGTGTCCACTTTTTTGAATACGGATTTATTACCGGTTGCCAACAGGGCATCTGCTGCTTTCTTCAAACCCTGTGCACTGCTTTCGGCTTCTGTTAAAGTCTTCTCATCTGCCTCTGTCTTCTTGGAACTGCTATCCGTATCAGAAGTTTCCTTAGTCTTCGCATAATAAGCCTTCATCAGCTTTTTGTAGTTTCCGCTGCGGATATTTGCCCAATCACTTAAAACGGAACTGTTTCCGCTAAATATACTGCTACTTCCAAACATTCCACTGTTTCCAAATAATGTAGACATATCATCACTCCTTTGACTCTGCTTATACATCCGTGTATTAATGTTTTCATTCCTTATATCGTCATTATATAATAATCCCTTAATGTTCACAAGTGTAATCTATTTGCTTTTATTCTCAATCTGCCAATCTATCGGCTCCACACCATGCTCTTCTAAGAACTGATTCGCCTGACTGAAATGTTTGCATCCGAAAAATCCCCGGTATGCCGACAAAGGGCTTGGGTGAGGTGCTTTTAATATCAGATGCTTCGGATTGGTCAACATCGGTATTTTACTCTGTGCCGGTTTTCCCCACAACAGATACACAATGGGTCTGTCCTGAGCATTAACCGCCTGAATGATGGCATCGGTAAACTGTTCCCATCCCTGACCCTGATGAGAATTAGCCTGATGTGCCCGAACCGTAAGCACCGTATTCAACATAAGTACTCCCTGCTGAGCCCATTTCACCAAATAACCGTTGTCCGGTATATAGCATCCCAAATCCGATTCCAATTCCTTGTAAATATTCTCCAAAGATGGAGGAATGTCCACCTCCGGCTTTACGGAAAAGCAAAGACCGTGTGCCTGCCCTGCATTGTGGTAGGGATCCTGTCCCAGAATCAGCACCTTAACCTGAGACAGCGGTGTGAGATGAAGTGCATTAAAAATATCATCTGCCGGAGGATATATGGTTGTTTTAGCATATTCCTCTCCCACAAACTGATATAACTTTCTGTAATATGGCTTTTTAAATTCCTCCTGCAAGGCAGGCAGCCAATCATTCGTTATCATAGCCATTGTTTTACCTCCTTACGGATACCCCTTGTTCTGCAAGGTAATTCTTCAAATCCATGATTTCCAATTCCTTATAGTGAAACAGCGAAGCCGCCAATGCCGCATCTGCCTTTCCCTCTGTCAACGCCTCATAAAAATGCTCCTTAGTTCCAGCTCCTCCCGAGGCAATGACCGGAATAGATACATTCTCTGCAATCATACGGGTCAGTTCAATGTCGTAGCCCGCCTTGGTTCCGTCGCAGTCCATGCTGGTCAGTAAAATTTCTCCCGCTCCCAGCTTGTCAGCCTGCATTGCCCACTCTACGGCGTCCATCCCCACATCAATGCGTCCGCCGTTTTTGTAGATGTTCCAACCACTGCCGTCTGCTCTTCTTCTGGCGTCAATGGCCACCACCACGCACTGGCTGCCGAACTTATCTGCCGCATCACTGATAAGCCGTGGATTATTGATTGCTGAAGAGTTAATAGAAATCTTATCTGCTCCCTCCCGTAAAAGCACCTTAAAATCCTCCACCGTACGGATTCCTCCGCCTACCGTAAAGGGAATAAATACTTTTTCCGCAACCTTTCGTACCATATCCACAACGGTTCCCCGGGCATCGGAAGTGGCTGTAATGTCCAAAAAAACCACCTCGTCGGCTCCTGCCTTGTCATAGGCAGCCGCAACCTCCACCGGATCACCGGCATCCTTCAGATTCACAAAATTCACACCTTTGACAACACGTCCGTTATTGACATCCAGACATGGAATAATTCTCTTTGTAAACATATATTATATCTCCAATCAATATAATTACTAATATTATAATGAAGCAAAGTTCTT
>USPJ01000109.1 GCA_900556645.1 uncultured Lachnospiraceae bacterium | reverse complement strand
CAAAAAGGTTCTTTCCGATGACCTCATCCGGCAGTTGAATATGGACGAATATGTCAAACGTATTTACGACCAATCTGTTTCAGAAATTCCTGTCCTTCCAAGAGAAAACGAAATAGAAGCCAACCGCCGTCGGATTGCCTATCTGAATATTCGTTACTTTATGCAGACCCTGTTAAACCGCATGGACCGCACCAGTATGCACTCCGGTTTAGAGGCACGGGTTCCTTTTGCAGATAAAGCTCTGGTAGAGTATATTTTCAACACCCCATGGGAAATGAAGGCAAAGGACGGAGTGGTCAAGAATGTCCTTCGTCAGTCTGCCAAAGGACTTTTGCCTGATGAGATTCTCTTCCGCCGCAAAAGCCCTTATCCCAAAACCTATCATCCGGGATATGAACAGTTATTGTCTGACCGCTTAAAAGATGTGCTTTCCTCTTGTAATGCTCCGATTCTGGAACTGGTAGACAAAGAACGGGTGCTGCGTTTTCTGGATGCTTCTAAAGACTATGGTGCTCCATGGTACGGACAGCTTATGGCAGGCCCGCAGATGACTGCATACCTGCTTCAGGTCAATTACTGGCTAAAAAAATATCACGTACATCTTCTTTTATAAAAAAAGCTGTGCACTGGCGGTAACCGCTAATGCACAGTTTTTCTCTTTTTTTATTTCTTTATGTCTTCACCGTCATCGGTTCTTCCTTTGGATTCCTCCATATGATCAATGACAATGGTTAAATTCTCCAAAGAAGCTTTAATGGAACGGTTGATGGTTCCTGAACTGGTTGCCAAATCCCCAACCTCTTTTGCCACAACACTAAATCCTTTTCCGAATTCCCCTGCTCGGGCAGCCTCGATGGAAGCATTCAGACCTAAGATTCTCTGGCGACCTTCAATCTTATCCAGCTCACAGGATTTATCGTTAATCTCATGGATGAGGTTTGATGCCTTGTCAATCTCTTCGTCAAAGATTGCCAGCAAATCGTCATCTTTTTTCTTTACATACATGGAATTTACAACTGTGTTTACTACTTTTTCCAAAAGTCTTGCAGAAGCACGAATCTCATCTTCTGTTCTGACGGTAATATCCTTTAATGCCTCCAGATATTCGTCCGGATCAATTCCCAATTCTACTGCCAGATTTCTAAAATGCTCTTCATCCGGTGGATTCGGCAGAACCTGACCACCAACCAGTTTACCGATAAACTGATCTCCGACTTTGATGTCTGCCGTAAAATCTATCAGACCTGCATGGCAGAAATAAACACCCTGTCCTTCCTGGTCACATTTTACACAACGACGCAGTCCTTCTTTTGTTCCTCTTGTGTACTTCATACAAAAATCTTTCCAGCCAATCGGATCCATCATATATTCGCCTTTCTCATCTACGGCAATAATTCCGATTCCCGTTGCGGCTGACCAGTCTGTTAGGATTTCAATCAGTAAATCCATATCAAAAAAATCCGAAATATTCATATTTTATCCTCCGTCCTTATGCAATTATCTGCTTTTACTATACCTTACTTTTCCAGCTATGCCTAGCATATTTCTTCAAAAAAAACATGCTTTCTTTCTTTTTTCACATTTTGTCGTTTTTTAGGCATGTTTTTTGTGCAATTTGCATATTTACTTTTGCTGTAAAAACTATCTATTTTTCTCTTAAAACGGCGATTGCACCATTGGCTGGAGCTGCTTTCCTGCCAGTGCTGCCTCTATGGTTTCCGGTATCAATTCCACATGGGCAATCATTGACTTCGGCTTCTTCTCGTAATTGTCCTGTCCGAAAGGAACAAAGTACACATTTTTCATATTTGCCAAATCACCGATGTTTTTGAAATTCATCCCCAAAGCATCGTTGGTGGATACTGAAATTACCAGTGGTTTCTCATTTCTCAGATGAGCTTTTGCTGCCATCAATACCGGTGTATCGGTAATGCCGTTGCAGAGTTTTGCCATAGTGTTTCCGGTACAGGGTGCAATGACCAGGATATCCAGATATCCTTTTGGTCCAATAGGCTCAGCATCTGCAATGGAACAGATTCCTTTTTTTCCAGTAATGGTTTCTATTTCTTCCCGGAAATCCTGAGCCTTACCAAAACGGCTGTCAATCTTTTGTGCATTATCTGAAAATATTGGTATAACCTCCATACCCTTTTCCACAAGTTCTTCTACAACTTTTTTTATTTTTTCATAAGTACAAAAGGATCCGGTTATTGCAAAACCGACCTGACAGCTTTTCTTGTCTTCCATAAATTCTCCTTTTTACTTACTTTTTTGCACGATATATTCCGCTAATATCCTTGCTGAGGAAAGGGGTGCATATTTTCCCGGAAGTCCGGGACAGAGTTTTGCACAGATTCCATGCTCCCGGCAATAGCCGTAATCCACACCGCCTCCTGTGGCAATATCTATAATCACCGCATTCTTTCTTAATTGTGCAAGTATTTTCCCATCCAATATTTTTTGCGGAATAGTCTGAAACAGATATTGATAGTTTTCCATATTTTTCAGTTCTTTAACTGTAGAAAATCCACGGACTTCCGCCTGTGTCTTTCGCACCGGATCTTTCTCATAGACAGTGACGGTACTGCCCATTCCTCTCAGCTTATCCGCCAGAACACTTCCGCATCTTCCATATCCCAAAACCAGACTGCTGCCGCCTTGTAAGTTTTCCTTTCCTGCTAAAATTGCCTCCGCAATAGCTCCCTCGGCAGCGGCAACAGCATTTTTTATGGCGATTTCTTCTTCCGACATATAGGCATGACAGCTGGCTCTCTTTTCCCAGCAGACTGTTTGGAATGTCCGGGGAAAGGTTCCTGCAAAAATATGCTGTCCTGCTCTGATATGACCACAGATGCTCTCAAAGGGAACCTCTCCGGTTACCACCGGCAGCAGGATGATATCCCATGTTTCTATTTTTTGTCCTTCTAGTTTTTCTTGGAGACAAACCTCATATCCTGACTCCCGCACTAACTCCGCCAGATATTCCTGTCTCATATCCTGATTTCGAATACACAGTACCGTTTTTTCCATCAAAAAACGCCTCCTATGGTTTCATTATATGTAACCATAAAAAAGGCGTTCCTGAAATTAATTGTTTTCACAAAGATGTCCGCAATTCTCATCATGCTCTCCGCAGGTATGACCCTGTTCATGATGATGGTTGCACACCGTATCCGGATTGTAATTCAGCTTGTTTTCCAAAAATGCTTCCACTGCTTCGTCTGCATTTCCTGCTGCTCCCGGATATAAATCGATGCCACATTGTGCCAATGCTATTCTGGCACCTCCGCCGATTCCTCCGCAAATCAGAACATCCACATTCTTAGCCACCAGAAATCCTGCCAATGCACTATGACCGCTTCCGTTTACCGGCTCCTCTTTGGTTTCCATAATGTTACCATCCTCTACCATATAGGTTTTGAACACCTGACAATGTCCGAAATGCTGATAGATTTCTCCGTTTTCATAGGTAACTGCTATCTTCATTTTTCCTGCTCCTTTTTCCTGCATTCTTTTTTACAGCCGTTACATTCTCTGCCGCATCTGCCACAACAGTGAGCTGCTTTCTCACAGAGTTCATAGTTCCCGCCTGCAATCACAAGACGCTTCCCACCAATCAAAGCCCGTGCAATCTTACTTCTTGCCTCTTCATAAATGGATGTCACTGTGGTTCTCGCCACATTCATCTGAACCGCACATTCCTCCTGAGTCAACCGCTCGTAATCTAATAAACGAATGGTTTCCAGTTCATCAATTCCCATCTGAACAGTCTCTGCATCCTCTTTATTCAAAGGAGCAAATTCATATATCTGGGGCATTGCACAGATTCTCCGACATTTTTTTCCTCTTGGCATATTCCACCTCTTGTCTGCTTCTATTATAGCTCATTTCTGACATATGTCAATATAGTCTCTATTTCTTTGCCGGTATTTTTTTGTCCATTTTAAGGATATGGTTAATCAGCCAGCCCGCCAAGAAATCAATCAATTCTCTCAGATATCCCTCCTGATCTCCGTCCACGGCTTCTAAGTTTACCTCATTCAAGCGGTCTACAAATGCCTGATGTGCATATATCTGAGCCTGAAGTCCCTCATAATCCACGCTCTTCATGTATTCCTCTTCATCATGGAAATGCAAAATCGTATAATCCTTCAATTCTGCTATGATATTTTTAATTTCATCATATTTATCGTTAAACAGAATGTCATTGGTCAGTGCATCGGTTTCCCGGATAATCTCAAAGAGACGTCTGTGTTCCTTATCTATCAAATCTATACCGGTCTTATATTTGTCTGTAAACGCATATGGCTCATTCTCCTCTACCAGTGTCATTTTACCAATCATAATATCACTGCCCAAAATATGATGATATAACCAGCGAGAGAGATATTCCAAAATCTCCTCTAAAGTTTCTTTTCCGTTTGTCTCGTCCAAAGCTGACAAATCAAAGCTATTTACTTTTTCCGTAAATGCCGCATGCTCTTTTCGCTGTCTGGACAACTCCGGATCTTTTATTTTTTCCATGTACTCTTCTTCATGGGCAAAATGTGTTGACGCATATTTTTTCAATGCCGCCAACAGGTTCTTTGCTCCTGCCGCCGTCTCTGCGGAATTTCCCAAAAATCCAAAAGCTTCATTTATCAACTGAAAAAGCTGACGATGCTCCTGATCTATCTCCTCTATACCTGTCAAACAATCTTCTGTAAACTGATACATATCCTCATCCCTTTCTGTGTATAATGCCGTTGCCGTGTTCTCTTATGATTGTTTTATTATACCATTGGTGTGGCTTTCCTGGCAAGAACAGGAGGAAGGAACAAATTACATAAAATGCAATGAACGACACATGTAGCACTGATATGGTGCGTAAATCTGATTACGGAACATTATTTTCGAATTAGATGATACGTGTGTTTTTTACAGCCTGTATGTGGTTAACGGACACACACTGATGAGTCTGAATGATACCTCTGCCGTCCTGAGTGCTATCAACCAACAGGGCGGCGTCTATATGCTTGGACGTTATCTTCCAATCTGGTGTGTGGTTTTGGTAGAGTTTTGTCTGGCTTATACTTTAGAAATTTTCATAGAAAGTCCCTGTTCTTTCCAACTGGCATCATCTGTGCAACGGTAGTTCTTATGTGCCCTGCCATGAGTTTTCTGGCTGCTATATTATACTATCCTTATTATGCAGGTTTTCATTTCGTCACGCTTCTAGCAAACTGGCTAAAACTTGTATGTTTTAATTTTCCCTTTGCTTTCTTTACACAGCTTTTCTTTATCCAGCCTCTGGTAAGAACTATTTTCCGTTTTGTATTCCGCAGAGAAAAAACGGAGCAGGCCTAATGCCTGCTCCTGCTGTTTTTATTCTTTTTCTTTTTTCTTTTTACCAATTTTCTTATCAGCAAAATAATAAGCACGATGATTACAATTACTGCC
>USPJ01000108.1 GCA_900556645.1 uncultured Lachnospiraceae bacterium | reverse complement strand
CCATCATCCTGCACACATGCCTGATAAGATACGCCAAGATCTCCGTAACCCTGACCTACATTGATCTTGAATGCCTCAATTCTTTTTCCTAATCCTGTTTTTCCCGTCTGATATCCATTGTTAACCGAATCCAGCCAGCCATAACTCTGTACATGTGTGCTATACGCTACATTCAGGAACGAATTTGCTGTACTGGACGTCTTTTTTACCGTACAGAATTTGTACATATAATCATTTACAATACTGTAACCGTATCCCGGTGAGGATGCCCAGCCTTTTCCATTTGGATTTTCATTAATTCCCAACCACTCCACATATGGTGCACATCCCTTTGTTACCAGATGGTATCTCGGATCTACACATGGATTTTTCAAAGGTTCTATACTGGCATATGCTTTTAAATGCTGCACCTGTCCTCTTACACCTTCCCGCACACTGGAAAAGGTATTTGGTGTCGCTCCACTGTCGGTGGCTCCGATTCCCGCAAAATTATACTGTGAGATATCCACTCTTCCGCCAAACCGCAGAAATCCTGTTTCTTTCATAGCCTGACAGAATGCCACTTCTGCCCGAACTCCCTCGGCTTCACATTCTTCCACATAAATCCTACAAAAATCATAAATTGTCGGTGCATCAGAGGATGCATAAAAAACCGGGTAAGTTGCCTTTGCTTCATAGTAATTAATCATCTGTCCGATATCCGTAGTCGTAGTTCCCATAATCGGAGAGAGATTATCGGAATACAATTTTACCGAACCGATGTCTCCTAATATATCCGGTGTGCTGCTCTGAGCTTGTACCGGAAAGGCACTGACTAACATCAGGACACTCATTACTACCCCTGCGGCTGCCTGCATCCATTTCCTTTGTTTTTTCATAGATTAAGCTCCTGTTCTTCCTTCGTTTTTACCATTGTTCACATAGTGCATATAGTAAGACTTTAAGTTATTTCCAAAAGCATTGGCTAAATCAGCATATCTGCTCTTGTAATTGTAAACATTAAATTCCTGACTTCCCTGACGTCCTTCGCTCATTCCATGATTTACAAAATGGGCAAGTACCGCAGTTTCATCTCCTCCATAAGCACGGGCTATATCTCCATATGCTTTTGTATAGTAATCATAATTGTAGACTGCGGAATAATCTACTCCGTTATAGACTGTGGTCGGATTCTGCAACACACTACATCCTACGCCCTGTCTGCCCTCTGATTTTCCATGATTTACATAGTGCATATAATATAGTTTCAGATTATTTCCGTAGGCCTGACGCAAGTCACTATATTGGTTCCGGTAAGAATATACATTAAACTTTGCATTTCCCTGACGTCCTTCACTCATTCCGTAATTTACGAAATGTGCTAATACCGCAGTCTCATCTCCTCCGTAAGCACGGGCTATATCACTCTGGGTCGATATGTAATAGCTGTAATCGTAAACCGCCGAATAATCCACACCATTATATACCGTCAAGGTTCCCTGCAAGGTATTGCATCCGGTTCCCTTTCTTCCCTCTGCTTTTCCATTATTCACATAATGCAGATAATAGGATTTCAGATTATTTCCGTAAGCCCTTCTTAAATCTCCATACTGATTCCGATAAGAATATACATTGAATTCCGCACTTCCCTGACGTCCTTCACTCATTCCATGATTTACAAAATGAGCCAACATTGCCTGATCGTCAAAGCCATATGCTTTTGCCATATCTGAATAGCCAGCTTTATAATATTCATAATTATATACTGCGGAATAATTTACACCATTATATACAACAGCTGCGTTCTGCATCGTCGGACAACCGGTTGCAATTCGTCCTTCCTTTTCTCCCGCATCTACATAATGCATATAATATGCCTTCAGGTTGTTTCCGAATCCCCGTCGTAAATCTGCATATCGCTTAATATAGGAAAACACATCAAAAACAGCACTTCCCTGACGTCCCTCATAAATTCCATTCTGAAGAAAATGCATATAATACTGTTTCAAATCATCTCCAAAGCCATTCCTCAAATCACCATATCTGTTCTGATAATACTGTACCTGGAAAATACTGTTTCCCTGACGTCCTTCACTCATTCCGTGTTCCACGAAATGTCTTAGTAATAATCTGGCATTCCCTTTATAGCTTGCTAAATCTGCATATCCACTGTAATAATCTTTATCGTATACTGCGGAATAATCCACTCCGTTATAAACCGTATCCGAACCTTGGCTTAAATTATAGTAATTGGCAATAGCCGTTGCATCCGCAATTCCCAATCTGCGGCAGCCTTCATCGGTTCCGAGGAAGTTATTCACATCGGATTCGTTGGACTGAAATCCATGTTCAATGATAATTCCCGGAAATCCCGCCAATTTACTATTTCGGATAACTCCGTAATAATCTGACAGAGAACCATCCGGGTAAGTGGAATTATTCTCTGAGTTTTTGATATGAGTTCCACGGTTTGCCAAACCAAGTGATACCAACTGATCTAAGACCTGAGCCGCCAGCTCTGAACCTGCTTGTCCTACGGCTGAATTATAGTTGCTGTTAGGATAATATACTTCCACACCTTTGGCACTGGTACTGGAAGAATAATTACAATGAATACTTACATAGACGTTAGCTCCCACGCTGGCTGCATAGGCAACGCGGTTTGCATTGTCATCGCCGGAACTGGTTCCCGGATACGGGCAGCTTGCTGTATCTCTGGTCATGTATACTTCCACACCGCCGTACTGCTGTAACTCATCTCTGCATGCCAAGGCAATTTTGAGATTTACTTCTGCCTCTTTCAATCCTCCGCCACTGGTGCCTCCGTGGGTTGCATCATGTCCCGGATCCAATACCACAACTATGTTTCCGTTGGAAGAAAATCTTGCAGTGCCCACTCCGTCCTGCTCTTTTTCTACTTCCTGTTCCGCATTGACAATTGCC
This sequence comes from uncultured Lachnospiraceae bacterium, assembly GCA_900556645.1. The sequence goes on along the minus strand of USPJ01000108.1, from coordinate 2,522 downwards.
TCTTCAATGGATGACTCACTTTTTTGTATTCCGTTTTCGTCAAAAGAAACAATGCTCATTTCCGTCTGTGGGTCTTCTTCCGCCGCCACAACTGCATCCGGTTCGGTGTCTGCCTGTTTTTCGACACCATATGTAATGTCCATTCCGATATTTTTCAATACCAGAACCTTGGAACCTTTCTCTGTTGTATAGGTAAGACTCTTTATCTTATAAATTCCCTCTTCCTTTTCATCCGAATAGGGAATCTCAAAGACAACGCCCTCTTTCGTAATCTGTGTAGCCTCTACACTTCCCTCTGTCTTTGCAGTGGTGTTTTCATAAGCAATTTCCGCCTTGGATATTACTGTATTGTCTGCCCCAAAGCTGGCTACAATCTTTTGTACGTCCGGAGTCTGAAGATACGGCTTTTCCACTGCCATATATTCCAGCTTTTCCAAAGAAGTCTCTTCCGTTTCCTTGGTTGCCGCAAAGAATTCTAACTTCTTTTCCGCTTTTGTTCCATAGCCGATACCAGTTAATAAAACCGCTAAAAACAGAACGATTGTTACCACCTGACATACTCTTTTTTTCATATTAGTCCTCTACCTTTCTAATCTCCACAGTTGTATTCATATCGTAAAATCCTACGGTATTTTTGTCTGAGACAACTGTGACATTACATACTTTCTCCAGCCGATGGCACAATACATTGCCATCCCCTTGTTTCTCGCTACAACTGATGGACAGAAAATACTCTCCGCCCTGAAGATACATTTCCTGCACGAAGGTTGCCGTATATATTTCCTCTGCCTGTACTTCGCCAATAGGAATGTTTTCACACTCTGTACTGGTACCGGTAATTTCCACTCCTTTTACATTACAGAAAGAATAGGAAATCACGGGATTCTCTATCTTCTCTCGGAACAATACCTTGATTTTTATGGTAAACTCTGTTCCTTTTATCATACTGCCGCTATAGCAGTCATTTTCATCTATAATGGCAAAATCAATGATTTCTGCCTTCTTATTCCCCTCTTCTTTCAGATTAGGATTTATCTGATAATTTTCCTTCCACAGACCATTTTCTGTTTTGGGAATATCCGGTCGGCTATCCTTTCCATTCTGCTCCAACTCTTCCTCCACAAGAGCTTCCTGTCCCACCAGCAACCGCTTATATAAGCTTACCATCTCCTTTGGGGTACCCTCTGCCATCTTAGTCCCTTTATTCAAAAGCACCACCCGGTCACAGTATCTGCTGATACTTCCCAAATCATGGCTTACAAACAGAATGGTTTTTCCCAGTTTTTTAAATTCTTCAAACTTCTTAAAGCATTTGGTCTGAAAGAACACATCTCCTACGGATAGAGCTTCATCTACAATCAATATCTCCGGATCGATATTGATGGCAACGGCAAAGGCCAATCGCACGAACATACCGCTGGAATATGTCTTTACCGGCTGATAAACAAAATCTCCGATATCCGCAAAATCCAGAATATCCTGAAGCTTCACATCAATCTCCTCTTTGCTGAAGCCTATCATGGTACCGTTCAAATACACATTTTCTATTCCGGTGTATTCCATATTAAACCCGGCTCCTAACTCCAACAACGCCGATATTCTTCCATTGACTTCCACCTGCCCCTGTGTGGGATTTAACACTCCGGTGATAATCTTTAACACCGTAGATTTTCCCGCACCGTTGGTACCGATGATTCCCACCGTTTCTCCCCGTTGAATATCAAAGGAGACATCATGCAGGGCATAGTGTTCTTTATATAATTTTTCTTTGGTCAGTCCCAGTGATTCCTTCAACCGGTCTCTGGGATTATCATACAGCTTGTACAGCTTGCTGATATTCTCTACTCTTATTGCTGTGTCATTCATCCTAATTCCCTTCTATAACACATCCGCAAAATGTACTTTCAATCTTCTGAAAATTGCAGTACCTATTCCAAACATTGCAATGGTTATTACCCAGAAATAAATGGTTAAAGTCGGTTCCTGCCAGAACCAGCTCTTTCCAATCAGAGCTTCTCTGTATCCCGAAACAATGTAATACATCGGATTCAATTTAAATATAGTAATCAGCGTTGGAGATAAATCCAAAGCATCAATATTCCACATAATCGGTGTCATCCAGACTCCTACCTGTAAAATAATGTTGATTACCTGCGTCCAGTCCCTGAAAAATACCACAATGGCACAGTTGGCATAGGACAGCCCCAGAGCAAACAAAAACACACAGAGCGAATAATAGATAATCTGTAATGTATATAAATCAGGATAATAATGATAGCCTGCATAAAGTACCAGTGTAAAAGCGATAAAGAACACATGAACGAACAATGCGGATATTACTTTTACAATCGGCAGAACACTTATTTTGAAAACTACTTTTTTTACCAGATAATTATATTCCACCAATGCATTGGTACCGCCGCTTAAAGCATCAGAAAAGAAAAACCACGGCACCAGTCCGGCAACCAGCCACAGTACAAAAGGTGCGGTGATTCCCGCTTTGGTATTAATACCGCCTGCCT
>USPJ01000107.1 GCA_900556645.1 uncultured Lachnospiraceae bacterium | reverse complement strand
TAAAAGATTATGTAAACTACTATCTGCCGGAAGATATTGCGGTTTTAGAGGTGGAAGAGGTAGAGGAACGTTTTCATGCAAGATTACTTGCAACGTCTAAAACATATGAATATCGAATTGCAAAGGGGAAGAAGGCGGATGTGTTTCAACGGAAATATGTTCATGTAATAGAGGAGGCATTGGATGTGGCTGCCATGAATGAGGCAGCAAAAAAGCTGATAGGAACCCATGATTTTAAAGCTTTTTGCGGAAACCCGAAGATGAAAAAGTCTACGGTGCGGACCATTTATGAAATCGAGATTACAGAGACAGCACAGGAGATAAGGTTGCGTTTTACCGGTAACGGATTTTTGCAGAATATGGTGAGGATTCTAACCGGAACATTGGTGGAAGTGGGACTGGGACAGCGAAGCTCAAAAGAGATGGAAAAAATACTGGAAAGTAAAAAGCGGGAAAATGCAGGTGCTACCATGCCGGCAAAGGGATTGACGCTTTTGGAAGTAAGATACAGGTGATGAAATGGAACAGTGGTTGGAAATACGGAAAAGCGGGAGATTTGACGAGATTGGAAAGAAATATGGCATTGACCCTGTTGTGGCGAGGATTATGCGAAACAGGGATGTGACGGAAGATGGAGAAATAGAAAGTTACCTGAATGGAACGACAGCCTCTATGGGGAATCCGTGGCTGTTAAAGGATGCCAAAGAGGGAGCGGAGCTTTTACGGGAAAAAATTCAGGAGAAAAAGAAAATACGGATTATCGGAGATTATGATATTGATGGAGTTATGTCAACCTATATTCTGTTACAGGCAATTAGGGAGCTGGGGGGAGTGGTGGATGTTGAGATACCGGACCGAATTAAAGATGGATACGGCGTGAATGAACAGTTGGTGGAGCAGGCAGTTGCGGACGGCGTAGATACAATTTTAACCTGCGATAACGGTATTGCAGCAAAAAAAGAGCTGGAGGATGCCAAGGACGCAGGATTGACGGTAATCATTACCGATCATCACGAAATTCCCTATCAGGAGGAAGAACAGGAGCGAATCTATCTGATACCAAAAGTGGATGCGGTAATCGACCCGAAGCAGGAGGAATGTACCTATCCATATAAGGGAATCTGCGGAGCCGTAGTGGCATGGAAACTGATACAGGTGCTTTATGAAACCATGGGAAGAGACAGACAGGAAGCGGATAAATTTCTGGAGTATGCGGCCTTTGCCACCGTGGGAGACGTGATGGAGCTGCGGGGTGAGAACCGCATTTTGGTAAAAGAAGGACTGAAATGGTTGAACCAGACAGAAAACATGGGATTAAAAGCACTGATTTTTCGGAATCAGCTGCAAAATCGAGAGATTAAGGCTTATCATATAGGGTTTGTTTTAGGTCCTTGTCTCAATGCCAGCGGCAGATTGGACACAGCCAGAAAAGCATTAAAGCTTTTGTGTGCCGAAAACTGGCAAGAGGCAGTGTCATTGGCGGAAGATTTAACCGGGCTGAATGAGATTCGTAAAGATATGACCCAAAAAGGAGTGGAAGAAGCGGTAAATCAGATTGAACAATCTCCTTGGAAACAGGACAAGGTTTATGTGGTGTATCTGCCGGAATGCCATGAAAGCATTGCAGGAATCATAGCGGGCAGAATCAGAGAAAAGTATCACCGTCCTGTGTTTGTGCTGACAAAAGCTGCAGAAGGTGTCAAGGGCTCCGGGCGTTCCATAGAGGCCTACTCCATGTATGAAGAGCTATGTAAATGTCAGGAATTATTGGATAAGTTCGGCGGGCATCCAATGGCGGCGGGACTCAGCATGCAGGAGGAACATATTGAAGAGTTCCGTCAGATGCTTAACAGAAACAGTGTCTTAGAGGATGGAGATATTGAGCCGGTCATCCGCTTTGATGCGGTTTTGCAGTTAAAGGATTGGACAGAAGAGAGAGTGCTGCAGTTGGAGAAACTGGAACCCTTTGGGAATGGAAATGAGAAACCGATTTTTGCAGCGAAAAATCTTCGGGCACAGCATATAAGACAGGTGGGAAAAGAAGGACAGATGCAGAAAATGATTTTGATGGACAAAGATGGGACAAAGTGTGAGGCCATTTCTTTTGAAAACCATAATATTTCAGAAGGAGAGGAGTTTCGTATTCTCTATTATCCACAGATAAACAGCTATGGGGGATATGAGACCATTCAGTTGGTGATTTCGGGAATCTGTCGGTAAAAAGTTGCCAATAAATGAAAAAAAATATATAATGCTTCTAAGAAAAATAAAGGGAGAGAGAAGGTTATGCAGCATATACTTTTGGTAGACGACAATTTGACTAGCTTAAAACAGGCAGCAGCATTGCTGAAGGACACCTACAAGGTAAGTATGGTAAAATCCGGAAGCCAGGCATTGGAGTTTTTGGAAAAGTTTACTCCCAATTTGATTCTGTTGGATATTGAGATGCCTCAGATGGATGGCTTTGAGACCATTCAGAGAATCAAACTGGATGAACGTTTTCGCAAGATACCGGTGATTTTCCTGACAGGAGATCATGATACCGCCACAGAGACAAAAGGTTTCGAATATGGAGCAGTAGATTTTATCACAAAACCGTATTCTCAGGAAGTAATGCTGCATCGAATCAGCCTTCAGATGGAGCTGGCAGAATATCAGGTGCAGTTGGAAAACATGATTGAGAAACGTACGGAAAAATTGCTTCAGACCAGAGTTGAGATGGCAAGAATGACAGCAGAGCTGGATGTAGCCAGAAGAGTACAGACAAGTATGCTTCCAAAAGGATGTAAAGCGGATAGGATCAAAGACGGATTTTCTATTTGTGCAGGAATGAAGCCTGCCAAGGAAGTAGGGGGAGATTTCTTTGATTATTTCAAAGTGGACGACAATCATGCGGCAGTAGTCATTGCGGATGTATCGGGAAAAGGTGTACCGGCGGCTCTTTTTATGGTAGTCGCAAAGACCTTAATCAAGACCAAAACCAAAGAGATTCTTTCTCCGGGCAAAATTTTGGAGGAGGTCAACAATGAAATCTGTGAGAATAACGAAGAGGACATGTTTGTAACTTTGTTTTTAGGAATTGTGGAGATATCCACCGGTAAAGTGGTATGTGCCAATGCGGGACACAATCCGCCGATTAAAATAAAGGCAGACGGAACCACAGAATATTTGAGTGTGGAAAAAAACTTTGTCCTTGGAGCTATGCCACAGATTGAGTTTTTGGAAAATGAATTGTATTTGGAACATGGAGACTGGTTGTTTTTGTATACCGACGGAGTTACAGAGGCAGTGGACGAGAAAAATGAATTTTTCGGGGAAGAACGGTTGCTGAAGATTTTACAAACCTCTGAAATTAAAGGAATGATTGGCAAGGATTTTTTGTCCTATGTAAAAAAAGAAGTGGAGACTTTTGTGGGAAATACAGAACAGGCAGATGACATTACCATGTTGGTATTCCAATATACATAGTAGAAAAGTGACGGAAATTCTAAAGATTTCATTAAATTTGCTTCATATTTTTGACAGAGGCTCGTTTCTGTGTCAGAATGTATGGAGCAAATCTTTTTTATAGGCAGAAATTGCCAAAGGAAAAGGGAGAATGGGTTAGAATGGAGGATAATATGAAGAAGCAATTAAAGAGAATACTGGGACTTTGTCTGGCAGTTACAATCTGTTTTTCTATGACGGTTACGGCATTGGCGTCGGAGGTTTCCGAAACAGAAAATACAGATTCCGGTGAAATAAAGGGTGAGGTAACCACGGATGAAGGAAACAGCGAGGACTCTACCGACAAAGATGATGATAATGTAGTGGTAGAAAAGGATGACAAACCATATCTTGCTTTAGGAGCAGACCTGACTGCGGAGCAGCAGGCAACAGTGCTGGGATTGATGGGAATTGACCCGGCAAATTTGGACAATTATGATGTGGTATATGTGACCAATGATATGGAGCATCAATATTTAGATTCCTATCTGCCATCTAAGACAATCGGAAGTAAAGCATTGTCTTCCGTATTAATTATGAAAGGCAAAAAGGGAAGTGGTATTCAGATATCCACTAAAAATATCTCTTATTGTACCGTGGGAATGTATAAGAATGCATTGGCAACCGCAGGTTTGGAAGATGCGGAAATCATTGTGGCAGGTCCGTTTCCTATTTCGGGAACAGCAGCATTGATTGGAGCGTTACAGGCCTATGCGGAGATGACCGGAGAAGAAGTTTCCGAGGATGGTCTGGATGCCGCAATGAATGAGATTGTGGTAACGGGAGAACTGGCAGATGCGGTTGGCGGAGATAAAGCACAGGCAGAAGAATTTATGGCATATCTGAAACAGCAGGTAGTCAAAGATGGACTGGATGATGAGAAAAGTATCAAAGAAGCCATCGACGATGCGTGCAAGAAGTTCGATATTACTTTGAGCGATGCTCAGATAGATAAGCTGGTGGATTTGCTGATGAAAATCAGTGACTTGGATTTAGACTGGAGTTCACTGAAAAAACAGGCAGCGGATTTGTATGACAGATTAGGAGATTTAGGTCTGTCGGACAGTGGCTTTTTAGATGCCATTAAGAGCTTTTTCCAAGCCATTATAGATTTCTTTAAGAATCTGTTTTCTTAACAGAAAGTTTTTGGATAAACTGAATAAAGATATATAGGAATATGAAGGCACAGTTGGAACTGAACAAAGTTCCGGCTGTGCCTTTATATTTTTTTAATTCCTTTGAGCTATTCCTTTTTCCCATCTTAATTTTTCCAATGCTACACTTACAGCATGAGAAGGTGGCAAGCATGATGAAGATGGTAAGAAAAATAAAAGAAGGAGAAACAATGATTGAAAATGAGATGGAGAATTATCTATTTCATCATCCGTGTATAGGATTCCTTCTGGCGGTAGTGGGAATGCCGATTTTTATTTTGCTGGTTGTGGGACTTTTGACAGCAGTTGTTATGCTTCCAGTATCTTATTTTATGGGATGGATGTAATACTTAATAGAATCTTTATGGGAGAAAAAGCTTGTTAACACTATATTTATGGGGACAGTGTTAAGATTGAGCAAAAAGGAGGTCAAAGTTATGCAGATTTTAACATGTGCAATTGGAATAATTGCAGGGGGATTATTAATTTACTATATCTATATTCTCATGAAGGGAGATGAAGAGAAATGACGCAGGTCATATTACAATATGTGATATATCTCCTGATTTTAGTAGGGTTGGCGATACCTTTAGGAACATATATCAGAAAAGTTATGAATGGCGAAAAAACATTTTTATCGAAACTGCTAACGCCATTGGAAAAAGGAATTTATCGATTGATGCGAATCGATGACTTAGAAGAAATGAATTGGAAAAAATATGCCAAATGCGTAATTTATTTTTCAGTTTTTGGATTAGTATTCCTATTTTTGTTACAGATAATTCAGGGAGTGCTTCCGGGCAATCCGCAGAAGTTATCCAATGTCAAA
>USPJ01000106.1 GCA_900556645.1 uncultured Lachnospiraceae bacterium | reverse complement strand
CCCGTAAGAGAATTGCCATCAGAACTTCATAACGCTCGGTAATGGTAACTGCTTCTAATATCCTCTGTTTCTCCTCATAGCCGATTGGAATGCTGTTTGCGATCGCATCCATCAGACGGTCTAATTCATGGATCTCCTGGATCGGTTTTGCCGCCTCTTTGCCATTCTTGGAATTGTAAGTGCAAAACTGTTCATATTTTTCTTCTAAGCAGCGGATCATCGCCTCTCTGGCATTTTCCGGGATATCCTCTAAGCCATCCTCTGTAAAACGGATCACTTCCGCTAAAAGATATTCTTCCGTCTCCGTAAAACAATTCAGCTCTGCACGCTCGATCCCCTCGACTAATACACGCACAAGATCATTCGGCATTTTAATGACCTGTTTGATCTCTGCCACTAATCCGATGCTGTACAGATTTTCTGCTGTTGGCTCTTCCTCTTCCGGATTTTTCTGAGTCAGAAGAAAAATCTCCTGCTCATCCATCATTGCCTCTTCTACTGCCTTTATTGATTTTTCCCTGCTAACGTCAAAATGGGCTACCATGCCTGGCAGTATGGTTAGCCCTCTCAATGCAACAGTTGGTAATTGTTTCATAATATTCATCAAATATCAACCCCTATATCCTATTGGATTATGCAATGTTTTTCTCTATCGTAGGTTCTTTCTCCTCCTCGATAGCATCCTTTGTAATGGTACAGGACACGATACTCTCATCGGACGGTACACGATACATCAAATCCAGCATCGTTCCCTCCAGAATCGCACGAAGTCCTCTGGCTCCTGTTTTCCGCTCGATTGCCTTTTTCGCAATAGCTTCCAGTGCCTCATCTTCAAAATTTAACTGTACACCGTCCAGTTCAAATAACTTCTGGTATTGTTTTACCAGTGCGTTTTTCGGTTCCTTTAAGATACGAACCATGGCCGCTTCGTCCAATTCATCTAAGGAAACCACCATCGGCACACGCCCGATAAACTCAGGAATTAAACCAAATTTGATAAAGTCCTGAGGCAGGGCATTTCGAAATGCCTCGCTGACCTTCCGGTGATTCTTGTCTACGATTTCCGCATTGAAACCGATGGAACTCTGTTCCATTCTGGCTTCCACAATCTTCTCCAAACCGTCAAAAGCACCGCCGCAGATAAATAAAATGTTGGTGGTATCTACCTGTATCAGCTCCTGATGCGGATGCTTTCTTCCTCCCTGAGGTGGTACGCTGGCTACAGTTCCCTCTAAAATTTTCAAAAGTGCCTGCTGAACACCTTCACCGGATACATCTCTGGTAATGGATACATTTTCGGACTTTTTCGTAATCTTATCAATCTCATCAATGTAGATGATTCCATACTGGGCACGTTCCACATCATAGTCTGCTGCCTGAATGATCTTAAGCAGGATATTTTCCACATCCTCGCCTACGTAGCCTGCTTCTGTCAATGTGGTGGCATCCGCAATGGCAAAAGGCACATTCAAGATTCTTGCTAAAGTCTGTGCCAATAATGTTTTACCGGAACCCGTAGGACCCAGCATCAAAATATTACTTTTTTGCAGCTCCACATCCAAATCCATCGGTGCTGTAATTCTCTTGTAGTGATTATATACTGCCACGGACAAAACCTTCTTGGCTTCCTCCTGACCGATAACATATTCATCCAAAAATGCTTTTAGCTCTTCCGGCTTGTAGAGATGAATCTCCTCTGCCAGTTTCTCATGTTTTCCGCTTTCTTCCTCTTCCAATTCCTCTTCAATGATTTCTGTGCACACATCTACACATTCATCACAAATATATGCCCCGTTGGGACCGGCAATCATTTTGCGTACCTGCTCTTGGGACTTTCCACAAAAGGAACATCTGATTTTGTCTTCTATATTACGTCCTGCCATATACGCTCCTTCCTCTCATACTCACAATGAGGGCTTCTCAAATTATGAGCCGCCCTCGTTTCTCATTCTTATCTTGATGTAATAATGGTGTCAATCAAACCATATTCTTTTGCTTCTTCCGCACTCATGTAGTAATCACGCTCTGTATCTTGTGCCACTACATCGAATGGTTTTCCGGTATTATCAGCAAGAATCTGGTTTAATTTTTTCTTTGTCTTTAAAATATTCTCTGCGGCAATCTGAATCTCCGTCGCCTGTCCCTTTGCTCCACCGGATGGCTGATGAATCATAATCTCCGCATTCGGGAGTGCCATTCTCTTACCCTTTGTACCGCCAGCCAAAAGAAAAGCTCCCATGCTGGCTGCCATTCCGATACAGATGGTGGATACATCACATTTGATATAATTCATAGTATCATAAATCGCAAGTCCGCAGCTTACAATTCCTCCCGGGGAATTGATGTAAAAACTGATGTCCTTTCCCGGATCCTCGGACTCTAAGAACAGAAGCTGTGCCACAATACTGCTTGCTGTTACCTCATTGACTTCTTCTCCGAGAAAAATAATTCTATCCTTTAATAATCTGGAATAAATGTCGTAGGAACGCTCACCACGGCTGTTCTGCTCTATGACATAAGGAATAAAACTCATGTTAAAACCTCCATTTTTAAAATACCTTTACAAATCTACTACAGACCGGTTCTAAAAATAGAACCAGTCTGCGATTCATGTTTTTATTCAGCTTTTGTTTCTTCTTCACCTTCTTCTTTGGCTTTCTTTTTCGGTTTTGCTCTCTCTTTTACGTTTGCCATAATCAAGTCTGCTGCCTTCTGGATAGCCAAATCATCTTTGATTGCTTTTATCTCTCCTTCAGAAGCATACTCTCTCAAGCTCTCCACATCTGTTCTGTATGCAACTGCCAGTCTCTCTAATTCCTGATCCACTTCTTCATCAGATACTTCAATGTTCTCAGCCTTAGAGATCTCTTCTAATACCAAAGAACTCTGAATACGCTCGATGGCATCCGGGCGAACCTGCTCTTTTAAGCTGTCAATGGTTGCTCCCGAGAACTGCATGTACTGCTCCATGGACAGACCCTGCTGTGAAATTCTGGTTGCAAAGTCATTGATAATGTTCTGAACCTGCATCTCAATCATCGGTTCCGGCAATTCCATTTTGGATTTTGCTACAATCTTGCGGATTGCTTCGTCTTCTTTATCGCGTTTTGCTGCAGCTTCTTTCTGCTCTGTCAACTTCTTCTTCAAGTCTTCTTTGTACTCTGCCAGAGTATCAAACTCAGAAACATCCTGTGCAAACTCATCATCTAATTCTGGAAGCTCCTGACCTTTGATTTCATGGATTTTAACCTTGAACAATGCCGGTTTTCCAGCTAAATCACTTGCCTGATATTCTTCAGGGAATGTAACGTTGACATCCACCTCATCACCAGTATTCTTACCGATTAACTGCTCCTCAAAGGTATCGATAAAGGAATGAGAGCCGATTACTAACGGATAATTCTCGCCTTTTCCTCCTTCAAAAGCTTCGCCATCTACGAAACCTTCAAAGTCGATAACTGCTGTGTCACCGTCTTCAATGGCACGATTTTCAATCGTAATTGTACGGGCGTTACTCTTTCTCTGTCTCTCGACTTCTTCATCAACCTCTTCATCTGTTACGGTTGTATCAATCTTAGTAACGGTTACTCCCATATATTTACCAAGGGTAACTTCCGGTCTTACTGCAATTTCTGCTGTAAAGATAAACGGTTTTCCCTTCTCTAACTGTACAAGGTCAATGGCAGGCTGGGAAACAACATCCACGCCGCTCTCCATGACAGCCGTTCCATACTCTTTCTGGATTAAGATGTTTGCCGCATCTTCATAGAAGATTTCCGGTCCATACATCTTCTCAACCATATTTCTAGGTACTTTTCCTTTACGGAAACCCGGCAGACTAATTTTGTTCTTCTGTCTGTTGTAAGCTTCCTGTAATGCTTCCTCTACCTTCTCGGCTGAAACTTCAATCGTAAGTTTCGCCATACTTTTTTCTAAATTTTCTACCTGTACACTCATTATTACGATTTCCTCCTTATATATCAATACCATGTACGTTCTATATTCGAAACTGCTTTCCAAAAACAGGTATAGTTTGTCTATTCGCAGTCATTTAGAAATTATAACATAGTGTCAGGGAAAATACTAGTTTTTTTTCAAAGTTTATTTACTTTTCTGTACTTCACGGATTAAATCATAGTTGGAATCTTTTCCTTCTACGAATCCGGTAACCGGTGTTGTAATTCCATTAAAGTCATTAAAGTTTACAAAAGCATCTCTAATTTTATTCAATAATTCCGGGTCCATCTTATTATTGAATGCAATTGCATCCTTCTGGATATTTCCGGTCTTAGAAATAATCTTAATCTTGGACATATCTACGCCGCTCTTCTCTGCTTTCTCATAAGCCTCATTATAAGTAGCACCTGCTGCGTAATCTCCATTGATAACACCATTGATAACCTGGTCGTGGCTTCCTGCAAAAGTAACTTCTCCCAAGAATTTCTCCGGGTCAAAGCCCGCCTGCTGAATACTATATCTAGCATAGAGATAACCGGAAGCACTTCCCTTATCTACATATCCGAAACGTTTTCCGTCCAAATCAGCAATCTCATTGATTCCGGAATCTGTTCTGGTAATAATATATCCGTTATAGTAATCCTTACCGTTAACCTTAGGTGTTGCAACCGGAGTAATATCGGCAATTTCGCAAGCTGTGGTATAAGCCATCGGTGAAAACCAACCGCCGTCTAACAAGCCGTCCTTGATATTTCTTCCCAAAGACTCGTAGTCTTTTACAATCATAACCTTTACTTTCTTTCCAATAGAATGGAAGATACGTTCTAATACCGGAACATACATCTCTTTGATGTCTGCCGGTGAGGTAAACGGATTAATACCTACAATAATTTCATCCGGTTCTTTTACGGAACACATCTGATACTGTATTTTCTCACACATACCGTTCAGATTATCACAGTAATGGAGTAATGCATCTGTTTTCTCTTGATGCTGTTCAATCATCTCGATAGACTCTCTGGTCTCATTATCGCTGGAAGAAATCTTCTCAACCAACTCATCCAGAGCATTTTCCATATCTGCGGATACATCCACATTGCGATTAGATACATTGGTCAGTCCGTTCATGCTCTCTTTCATGCTACTAATAGAATCCTGTGTATCATTTAAAACGTTTACGGTCTCACTCATCATCTCATTGAGACGGCTGATGGAATCGCCGGAATGTTCAATAGACTTATGAGCACTTCCTACGTTTTCTTCCAATTTCTTTACAATCTGCTCAATCTCTCCGATAAAGCTATCCGTTTCATTTGCCAGTTTACCGACCTCACCTGCAACAATAGCAAAGCCTTTCCCGTGTTCGCCTGCCCGTGCTGCCTCAATGCTGGCATTCAATGACAGTAGATCTGTCTCGTCCGCAATATCCTGAATCATGGATACTGCCTTGGTGATATTCTGAATTGCTCCGTTCATATCCTTAATCTGTTCCGCTACCCGCAGGACAGATTCCTTGGTGCTCTCGTTGGAGCTGTTCAATTCCTTCATGATCT
>USPJ01000105.1 GCA_900556645.1 uncultured Lachnospiraceae bacterium | reverse complement strand
AGCCTGAATACAGATAAACAGGCTCACGAACCTGGGTAACACCGCTTTCGATAGCAGCGATCAGCGCTTTTACTTCTTCGTCCTGATCGATCACCCAGCCGTAATCGCCGCCTTTAATTTCCACCTGGCGATTATCGTAAGTCAGAAAAGTCCTGGTCTGTCCCATAGTATCATATTTCAGCCCAAGGTCTGCCACATACTGCCGCACCAGATTTTCATCCAGTATCACATTGCCATCCTCATCATAACCGAACCAGTTCTTGATCAAGGTACGGTCCACAGTCTCAGTACGATCAGCAAAGTCATAAGTTATGATCACCTTGACAAGCTGGTTCATTTTTTCACAATTGGCTTTCAGCTGTTCATCTGTGCTGTATACCGAAGGCTTCCGGTAGCAGCTCTCGTCCTCCAGATTTACAGAAGTTTTTCCCCGGAGCATGGCTGCGGAAATCACTTCCTCCGGAATTCCGCTGTCTTCTGCGGTATCCTTCTCGCCATAAGACTGGGTACTTACCGTGTAACCCTCTGCCTCCGCTTTACTTTCAAACTCATCGGCGTTTCCGCTTACAATTCCCTGTGCCTTTACCCGCAGGGCTGTCAGCTCTTCCTCCGTATATTCTGCACTCTCTCCGTTTTCATCCACCTTATCATTCGTAGGAATCTCCACATAGCTATAGGTTCTCTGTGCCGCCTCTTCATCGCTGACGTTGGTATCCACATCCCCTTCGATTGCCTCCTGCATTCTCTGCTGGATGGTAATCAACCGCAGATATTCCACAATATCCCGTTTATTGGCACTCATTGCCTTGATTGCTTCATCGGAATTGGCTTCTATGAATGCATCTGCCGCCTCTTCCATTGCTTTGGTATCTTCTTCCGTAATGGCCACACCGTAATCATCCATATGTGCCGCCAAAGCATAATAGTTCTTCAAGGTGTCCATTACCTGATCTTTGGTGGTGTCCTCCATGGTCTCTCCCTTTCCGGACATATCCTGTGACCAGTAATCCTCGCCAAAATAAGCCACATAAAAACTGTCAAAATTGCTCTGTGTATATCTTGCCATAAAATTAGCGACACCCAGACGAACCTCTTCTCCGTCTGCCATCTTTACCACTACCTCATCTGCATCTACATTCTTTGCACCGCAACCGCCCAAAACGCCGATGCTCATAACAGCTGTAAGCAGAAGTGCCGTTATTCTTTTTGCCTTCATCGATTGTTCCTCCCGAATTTATACTTGTCTGTGTTTTATTATAGGACTTTTTAGAACCTCTTACAACAAGTTTCTTATTTTTTCTCCACCAGCCTTACCCGAATATCCTCCAAGATACGTTCTGTAGCTTCCATAACCGACAGTTTCTCCTGTCTGGAATTTTTCTTCAGATAATAGGTGAAAAACGGTCCCTTTTTGTCCGGCGTAAAGCTGAGAGTTCCCTGATAATCCTGTATGAATTGGGGAATATCCACAGGATTTATCTTTGCATTTTCCAAAAATACAAACTGAATCACATCTGCCTTTTCCGAAACCTCCCGCAGATAACATCCATGTGCCTTCGCCTTGGCTCTGGCAATCCACAAAAGATTTTCCACAGATTTCGGCGGATCTCCAAAGCGGTCAATCAGCTCCTCTAACATTTCGTCGCTTTCCTCTTCGTTTTCAATTCCTGCGATTCTCTTGTAGATATCCAGCTTTTGAAATTCATTGGAGATATAGGTTGCCGGAATATAGGCATCCACATTGATGTCCAAAGTGGTATCGAAATATTCCTCATGGGGTTCTCCCTTTACGGTTTTTACTGCTTCATTTAACATCTTACAGTAAAGGTCATATCCCACTGCCTCCATATGTCCGTGCTGCTCCGCACCCAACAGATTTCCTGCACCCCGGATTTCCAAATCTCTCATGGCTATCTTAAATCCGCTTCCCAAATCCGTAAACTCTTTGATTGCCGCCAGACGCTTTTCTGCCACCTCTTTTAACATCTTATCTCTGCGGTAAAGCAAAAAGGCATAGGCTGTCCGGTTAGACCTTCCCACTCTTCCCCTTAACTGATAAAGCTGGGACAATCCCATATTGTCTGCATCATGGATAATCATGGTGTTTACATTGGAAATATCCAGTCCCGTTTCAATGATGGTGGTGGATACCAGTACATCGATTTCTCCATTGATAAAGCTGTACATAATGTCTTCCAGTTCCCGTTCCCGCATCTGTCCGTGGGCAAACGCCACATTGGCCTCCGGTACCAGCGAAGCGATTTTTGCGGTAACATCCTCAATCTGGTTCACGCGGTTGAACACGTAGTATACCTGTCCTTCCCGGGAAAGCTCCCGCACAATGGCCTCCCGCACCAGCTCCTCATTATATTCCATGACATAGGTCTGTATCGGCATCCGGTCCATAGGCGGTTCCTCCAACACACTCATATCCCGAATTCCTATGAGGCTCATATGGAGAGTTCGGGGAATCGGTGTTGCCGTCAGGGTCAGTACATCTACGTCCTCTTTCATCTGTTTGATTTTTTCCTTATGGGCAACTCCGAAACGCTGCTCCTCATCAATAATCAAAAGACCTAAGTCCTTAAATTCCACATCTTTAGACAATACCCGGTGGGTACCGATTACAATGTCCACCATTCCCTTTTTCAAATCAGCAATGGTCTTTTTTTGCTGTGCCGCTGTACGGAACCGACAGAGCAAATCCACCCGTACCGGAAAATCTTTCATGCGGGCGGCAAAGGTATTGTAATGCTGTTGTGCCAGAATGGTAGTCGGCACCAGATACACCACCTGTTTTCCCTCCTGCACCGCCTTAAAGGCTGCACGGATGGCAATCTCCGTCTTTCCGTATCCCACATCTCCGCAGATTAATCGGTCCATAATCTTGGGACTTTCCATATCCCGTTTGGTGGCTTCTATGGCAAGCTCCTGATCCTCTGTCTCCTCAAAAGGAAACATCTCTTCAAACTCTTTCTGCCAAACCGTATCCGGTCCATAGACAAACCCTTCCCTGTTCTGACGTTTTGCGTAGAGCTCCACCAATTCCTGTGCAATATCCGCCACCGCCCGATGAACTCTGGATTTTGTCTTTGTCCACTCCTGCGTTCCCAATTTATTCAGCTTCGGTTTCTTGGCATCCGCTCCGGCATATTTTTGAATCAATTCCAACTGGGTGGCAAGAATATAAAGGTTTCCCCCTTTGGCATACTCGATTTTAATGTAGTCCTTTTCCACCCGGTCTACCTCTACCTTTTCAATGCCTCGGTAGATTCCCAGTCCGTGGTTTTCATGTACCACATAATCGCCTATATTCAAATCTGAAAAGCTCTGTATTTTCTCCCCTTCATAAATCCGGCGTTTCTTCCGTTTCTTCTTCTCTCCTCCAAAAATATCACTTTCCGAGATAACCACAAAATGCAGGTCTGCATACTCATATCCCCGTTTTACCTTTCCGTAAGTGGTCATTACCTCTCCGGCCTTTATCTCGTGCTCTTTTTCTTCCGCATAAAAGCTGTTTAAACCCTCTGCCGCAATATCCTCCGCCAGACGCTTTGCTCTGGTTCTGGAACCGGAAAGCAACAGGACCCGGTAGCCGTTCTTCTTGTATCTCTGCAAATCCTTGCACAGCAGTTCAAAGCTGTTGTTGTAAGGGTTGACCGTCTTCATCTGTATGGAAAAATGCTCTTTTATCTGAAGTTTTTTTTCTTTCATATCCAGTGCCGCCAGTCCGATGACTTTGCGGGATGCCAGCTTTGCCGTAATTTCCTCATAACGGTAAAGTGCATTCATCTGTCCCGGAAGAATATACCCCTTTTCCAGACGTTGCTGCATGCTCTCCACAAACTCTTTCTCTATGACTCTTCCCTTCTCCACCGCCCGTACCGGTTCATCCAGAAAAATCAGTGTATTTTCGCCCTCAAAATAATCCAGCAGCGACACGGTCTCTGCCTCAAAGTAGTCCAGATAGGATTCTGTGCCTGCCAGAATCCCCAGTTCTTCCACTTCTTCCCGAAGGGTCTTCACCATGGTCTCTACCCGGTGTGCCTCCTCCGTCATCATGCTCTCCCGGTACTTCTTGTATAATTTTTGCCCATCTTTTTCTATCTTTTTTAATCCCTGCTTTTTGGTTTCCTCATCAAAAATAACCTCACTGGCAGGATAGATGGATATCCGTTCCAAGTTCTCGATGGAACGCTGGCTGTCTGGTGCAAAGTTTCGGATGGAATCAATCTCATCTCCCCATAGCTCAATTCGATAGGGATTTTCCTCCGTCAGGGGATAGATATCCAGAATACCTCCTCTGATGGCAAACTGCCCGTTACTTTCTACCTGATAATTTTTCTCATATCCCATGGCAGTCAGCTTCTTGGAGAATTTGTCCAGATTCAAGGTGTCCCCCACCTCCAGATATTCCACAAACTCCCGAAATTTTTCCAATCCCATCAACCGATTCATCAGCCCGTCAAAGGTGGTAATCAAGGTTACTTCCTCTTCCTCCAACAACACCTTAATGGCATTGACCCGTTCCTTGGTCAACTGGTTTCCACGGAGGTCGGATTGGTAAAAAAGTATATCTTTTGCCGGATAATATACGGTGTTTTTGTCAAAAAACCGACAGTCCTCATATAATTCCTTCGCTTTTTGTTCGCTAAAAGTAGCAATGATTTTCTTTGGAAAACCATTGCTAAGATTGTATACCATATGTGCTTTTCCGGCATCTACACAGCCGGAAATCTGAAAAATTCCCGTTTCTTTTTTCAGAAGGTTTTGGAGCCTCTCATAATCCGCCCAGTCTTTCAGAGCCTCTGTTACTGTCTTCATGTCCTTACCTGTCTACTACTTTTTTGTTATATTCGTTCATGGCTTTTGCCACATCTCCGTTTATCATATAGCCCACAGCTTCCATTGCCCGGCCAATAGCATCTTCCAGATTCTCCCGTTCTTCCTTGGAAAAATGCCCCAGCACAAAATCCGCCAAATCCCAATTTTTCGGTTTTTCACCTACTCCTACTTTAATCCGCATAAATTCCTGAGTTCCCAGACACTTAATAATATTCTTGATTCCGTTGTGTCCACCGGCACTTCCGCTTTGACGAATCCGCAGATTTCCCGGTGCAAAACTGATGTCATCATAAATAACAATCATTTCGGTTTCCGGGTCTATCTTATAATAATGCACCAGTTCCACAATACTTTCACCGCTGAGATTCATATAGGTCTGAGGCTTAGCCAGAACCACCTTTTGCCCCTCTATGACTCCTTTGCCTAAAAGTGCCTTGTGTTTTTTCTCACTGATACTGATATTATATTTTTCCGCAAGGGCATCCATGACATCAAATCCCGCATTATGGCGTGTATGCTCATACTGCCTGCCCGGATTCCCCAGACCTACGATCAAAAACATCGCTATCTCCTGTTCTTTGCTTTGTTGCCTGCGATTCTCCGCCGGATCACGACTGCTGCAGCCGCAAGCTGCTCCTGATCGTTGACCCCTGTGATATCCTCCGGGTCATCCAGCGCATACGCATCCACCTTCAGTCCCT
>USPJ01000104.1 GCA_900556645.1 uncultured Lachnospiraceae bacterium | reverse complement strand
CTGCTGACGGATCAAAGCAGAGTGATAATTTCAGAAGAGGACGTGGACACGGTTCAGGAAATGGTAAGACAGCCGGAAAAGGTCATAAAGGACAGAAAGCTCGTTCAGGAGCTCCGAGACCAGGTTTTGAAGGTGGTCAGATGCCATTATACAGAAGATTACCAAAGAGAGGATTTACCAATCGTAACAGCAAAGAAATCGTTGGTATCAATCTCTCAGCATTGGAAGTCTTCGACAATGATGCAGTTGTTTCTGTAGACACATTAATCGAGAAAGGAATCGTTAAGAATCCAAGAGATGGCGTAAAGATTCTTGGAAACGGTGAATTTACTAAGAAGCTTACAGTTCAGGCAAATGCATTCAGTGCAAGTGCAAAAGAAAAAATTGAGGCTCTTGGTGGAAAAGCAGAGGTGATCTAATGCTGGAGACACTCCGCAATGCCTTTAAGATTGAGGATATTAGAAAACGTATTATTTATACATTCTTAATGCTCATTGTGATTAGAATAGGCTCACAGTTGCCTGTTCCGGGTGTAAACAGTCAGGTATTTGCAAACTGGTTTGCAACTCAGGGAGGCGATGCATTCAGCTTCCTTGATGCAATTACCGGCGGCTCTTTTTATCAGATGTCCGTCTTTGCACTGAACATTACACCGTACATCACATCTTCCATCATTATTCAGCTGTTAACCATTGCAATTCCGAAATTAGAGGAATTACAAAAGGACGGAGAAGACGGAAGAAAGAAAATTACAAAGATTACCCGTTATCTGACGGTTGTGCTGGCACTCATCGAGGGAACAGCCATGGCAATCGGCTTCGGAAGAGCGGGCTATCTGGATGCATTTGATGCAAAAAATGTAATCATGGTTGTGGCTATTTTAACAGCCGGTTCTGCGGTTGTTATGTGGATTGGTGAGAGAATTACCGAGAAGGGTGTGGGAAATGGTATTTCCATCGTCCTTGTCATCAATATTATCTCCCGTATTCCGGCAGACTTAAATGCACTGTACGAGCAGTTTGTAGCAGGAAAATCTCCTGCAAAAGGTGTGCTGGCAGCAGCAATCATCATTGCAATCATTTTAGTAACTGTAGTCTTCGTAGTTATACTTCAGGATGCAGTCCGCAAGATTCCGGTACAGTATTCCAAGAAGATTCAGGGAAGAAAACAGGTGGGAGGACAGTCGACATTCATTCCGATGAAGGTCAACACGGCGGGAGTTATCCCGGTTATCTTCGCCCAGTCCCTGATGCAGTTTCCGGTTGTAATCGCAACCATTTTAGGAAAAAATGAGGGAACCGGTGTATGGAGTAAGATTTTGAAAGGATTGTCCCAGTCTAACTGGTGTAATCCGTCAGAACCGATTTATACCATCGGTATGATTGTGTATATTCTGTTGCTGATTTTATTTGCATATTTCTACACATCCATTACCTTTAATCCAATGGAAATTGCTAATAACATGAAGAAAGCAGGTGGATTTATTCCGGGTATCAGACCGGGTAAACCAACCAGTGATTATTTGACAAATATATTGAATTACATTATTTTTATAGGAGCTATCGGTTTGACTATCGTAGCGATTATTCCGATTTTCTTCAACGGAGTATTTAGTGCGAGCGTCAGCTTCGGTGGAACATCTATCATCATTATCGTAGGTGTTGTTATCGAAACATTAAAACAAATTGAATCACAGATGAGGGTTCGTTACTATAAAGGCTTTTTAAATGACTAATAATGTGAACCACAGGAGATACAGGCAAAGCCGTATCTCCAATGGTGTTTATAAAGGAGGTTTTAACATGAAAATTATTATGTTAGGTGCACCGGGTGCAGGAAAAGGAACACACGCAAAGAAAATTTCAGAGAAATATAGCATTCCTCATATTTCCACAGGAGATATCTTCCGTGCAAATATCAAAGAGGGAACAGAATTAGGAAAGAAAGCAAAAGAGTACATGGATCAGGGTCTTTTAGTACCGGATGAACTGACCTGTGACTTAGTTATGGATAGAATCCAGCAGGAGGACTGCAAAAACGGATTTGTATTAGATGGATTCCCACGTACAATTCCGCAGGCAGAAGCATTGACAGCGGCACTTGAGAAAATCAATGAGAAGATGGACTATGCATTGGACATCGAAATTGCTGATGAAAAAATCGTAGAGAGAATGTCAGGCAGACGTGTATGTACAAAATGTGGAGCACCGTTCCACATTGTAAACATTCCTCCAAAGACAGAGGGAATCTGCGATCACTGCGGCGGCGAATTACAGTTCAGAGCGGATGACCAGCCAGAGACTGTATTAAAACGTTTAGGCGTATACCATGAGCAGACACAGCCATTGATTGAGTACTATGCAAAACAGGGTATTTTAAAAGAAATCGATGGAACAAAGAGTGTAGAAGAAGGCTTTGCCTCTATCGTTGAAATCTTAGGAGCATAGAATATGCCGGTAACGATAAAATCTGCAAGAGAAATTGAATTGATGAGAGCCGCAGGTGAAATTCTTGCGAAGGTTCATCAAAATCTGGGAAATGAATTAAAACCGGGAATGTCTACCTTTGAGGTAGACAGACTCGGAGAAGAAATGATAAGAAGCTATGGATGTGAGCCGTCCTTTAAGAATTATCAGGGATATCCGGCAAGCGTCTGTGTATCTGTAAATGATGAGGTAGTACATGGGATTCCAAATAAGCACCATCTTTTGCAGGAAGGTGATATTGTAAGTCTGGACATTGGAGTAATCTACAAAGGTTATCATTCCGATGCCGCCAGAACCCATGGTATCGGAGAAATTTCCCAGGAAGCAGTTCTTTTAATAGAAAGAACCAGACAGAGTTTCTTTGAAGGTATCAAATATGCCAAAGCAGGGAATCACTTATACGAAATATCGGGAGCAATCGGCGACTATGCCGAAGGATTCGGATATGGAGTGGTCAGAGATTTGGTGGGACATGGAATTGGAGCACACTTACATGAAGAACCGGAGATTCCAAATTTCAGACAGTTTCGCAGAGGAATCAAGCTGCGGAGTGGAATGACCTTAGCAATCGAACCTATGATTAATGCAGGGCGTCCGGATGTGGAATGGTTAGATGATGATTGGACAGTTGTGTCGGAGGATGGAACCTTATCCGCTCACTATGAGAATACCATACTGATTACAGAGGGAGAACCGGAAATTCTGACTCTTACCGAGGAAGAAAAGGCAAAGCTGTAAGAGGAGGAAACGGATGGACACATTCTTTGCGAAAACCAAAGCAGGACACGACAAAAATCAGATTTATTTCTTATTAAAAGAAGATGAGGAATATGTATATCTGGTAAACGGAACGACAAAGTCGCTGGAGAAGCCTAAAAAGAAAAACAAAAAGCATATCCAGCTTATCAAAAATCTTCCCACGGAAGTGACAGGAGTCATGGGAGCGGGAATGACCAATGAAAATGTCAAACGTGCAATCAAAATATATCAAAAGTTAAGACAGGAATCAGAGGATTTCATATAAGAGGAGGAAATGAAAATGTCAAAAGCAGATGTAATTGAAGTAGAAGGAACCGTTGTTGAAAAGTTACCGAACGCAATGTTTCAAGTGGAACTGGAAAACGGACATCAGATTTTAGCACATATCAGCGGAAAGCTGCGTATGAACTTTATCCGTATTTTACCGGGAGATAAGGTAACCATCGAGATGTCTCCGTATGACCTGACCAAGGGCAGAATCATCTGGAGAGACAAATAAAAAATAGCTTGATTTTTAAGGGTGTGCGTGCTATAATGTTAGTCGGACACTTTTGGAAAATACCCATAAAATGCCGGAAAACCGCATGAAATGGGGCAATAGAAGAAAGGAGAGTTTGCTGTGAAAGTAAGATCATCAGTAAAACCTATTTGCGAAAAATGCAAAGTTATCAAGAGAAAAGGAAGCATCAGAGTAATCTGTGAGAATCCGAAACACAAACAGAGACAGGGATAGGCATTGAGCACTTAATGAAAGCGAGACTTTAGACGAAGCTTGAATTTAGTGCGAAAGCCGTTACCGAGACTTAGCGGCGGCAAACCGAAGGTGAAGACGGCGTGTTAGTCGAGCGTAACTACCTTATTTGTTTTAATGAATTATGTGCGGCTGTAGCATGGTATTGCTCTAAGTACTATGCTATTCATAATAAAACGATATATGCTTTAATACCGAGAGGCATATATCACTTTTTCATGTAATCCCATAAGTGGGAATTACAGGTAACAACGAAGCAGGTGTATGCACACATTTCAGGGCGGGAGACCGCAGCTGCATGGGTTTGTTTCGTGACACAAATAACAGACAGAAATAATGGAGGTTTAACACACATGGCTCGTATCGCAGGTGTAGATTTACCAAGAGAAAAACGTGTAGAAATCGGCTTAACTTATATTTACGGTATTGGAAGAGTAAGCTCTAACCGTATCCTTGCCGAAGCAAAGGTTGATCCTGATACACGTGTCAGAGATTTAACTGACGAAGAAGTAAAGAGAATCAGTGCAGTCATCGATGAGACTCAGACTGTAGAAGGTGATTTAAGAAGAGAGGTTGCTTTAAACATTAAGAGATTACAAGAAATAGGATGCTACAGAGGAATCAGACATAGAAAAGGTCTTCCAGTTAGAGGTCAAAAGACTAAGACTAATGCAAGAACTAGAAAAGGTCCTAAGAAGACTATAGCAAATAAGAAGAAGTAATAGGAGGATAGAAAATGGCAGCTCAAAAAGTTAAAAAGACTAGAAGAAGAAAAGAAAGAAAAAACGTTGAGCATGGTGCAGCACACATCAAGTCAACTTTCAACAACTCAATAGTTACTTTGACAGATGCAGTAGGAAATGCTTTATCTTGGTCAAGTGCAGGAGCTCTAGGATTTAGAGGATCAAGAAAAAGTACTCCATTTGCAGCTCAAATGGCAGCTGAAACAGCAGCTAAGGTAGCTATGGAACACGGATTAAAGAGTATAGAAGTATATGTAAAGGGTCCAGGTGCTGGTAGAGAAGCAGCAATAAGATCTTTACAAGCAGCAGGATTAGAAGTAACTTTAATAAAAGATGTTACTCCAATTCCACACAATGGATGCAGACCACCAAAGAGAAGAAGAGTTTAGTAATAATCATAATAGGAGGTGTAATTAATGGCAAGATATACTGGAGCTACATGTAGATTATGTAGAAGAGAAGGTATGAAGTTATTCCTTAAAGGGGATAGATGTTATACAGGTAAATGTGCTTTTGATAGAAGAAGTTATGCACCAGGACAACATGGAGCAAACAAGAAAAAGATATCAGGTTATGGTGTTCAATTAAGAGAAAAGCAAAAAGCTAAGAGAATATATGGAGTATTAGAAAGTCAATTCAGAAGTTATTATGAAAAGGCTGAAAATATGAAAGGTATTACTGGTGAAAATTTACTTAAATTATTAGAAATGAGATTAGATAACGTTGTTTACAGATTAGGATACGGTGCTTCAAGAAACGAAGCTAGACAATTAGTAACACACGGTCATTTCTTAGTAAATGGTAAAAAAGTTGATATTCCATCATTCAAGGTATCAGTTAACGATGTTATATCTGTTTGTGAAAAGAGCAGAGGAACTGA
>USPJ01000103.1 GCA_900556645.1 uncultured Lachnospiraceae bacterium | reverse complement strand
TTTGGCGGGTCCCAAGTTCAAAAGTCTTATCGTGCAAGCACGAACGACTTTTTGACCTTTTGACCCTGATATCATAATAATAAGATGTCAGAGTAAAAAAAGATATTTTTCCTCTGACTTGATATCTATGAATTATAGCACAACATTTTTTAAAAGAGAATAGGGGATTTTTGTCGAAGATTTCATCCACATTTGAATGTGGATAATGTGGATAATGTGGAAAGGTGAAATGTGGTATATATTATTGGAAACCTGAAAAATGTTGAATTTCAGGGAAAAACGGAGTATTACGGGGACGAATAATGTCGAATTATGTTAAGTGATTTATGCACATATACATCCACATATGCAGGCAGATGAAAATGTGTATAACGATGTGGAAAATGTGGATAAGTGATCTGAACTGTTATAAATAAAGGAAGAATTGAGGGGGATAAAATGTTTATAACTTTTTAATGGAAATTGTCGACAGAGACACAAGTGTTCAGTATCTTCTATTGCTATAAGTGCTATAAGTTGGGCGGTTGTAAAAAACAGGACAATTCTGAAAAATTATTTTCCGAATTGTCCTGTGTAAATTGCTGATATTTATGTCAGGCAGAGGATTGCAAATAACTGTCTGAAAACTGCCTATTATAATAGGAAGTTGTCCGTCAGAAACATTATTTACCCAGCAGATGCTCCCCGATATTTACAACATCTCCGGCTCCCATGGTGATGAGCAGATCACCCTCCTGGCAGTTGGAGAGCAGATAATTCTCAATCTCATCAAAGGTAGGGAAATACTCGCAGGGAGTTCCCAGTTCCTGAATACGCTTCTGCAGATCTTCAGAAGAAATTCCCAGAGTATCGGTTTCTCTTGCTGCATAAATATCCGCAACTACCACATGATCTGCCAGGCTGAGTGCTTTGGCAAACTCCGGAAGCAGAGCTTTGGTACGGGTATATGTATGTGGCTGGAATACACACCATAATTTCTTATGGGGATAATTGTGTGCGGCATGAAGAGTTGCTTCAATTTCTGTAGGATGATGTGCATAATCGTCTACGATCGTAACCCCTGCAACTTCTCCTTTATACTGGAAACGGCGGTCTGTTCCTGTGAAACTTCCAAGTCCCTTGATGATCACTTCTTCGGAAAGACCAAGAAGATGACCGAGGGCAATTGCTGCCAGTGCATTGGAAACATTGTGGATGCCCGGCACTTTCAGATAATAGCTGCCAACCTTAACGCCATTGCGCAGAACGGAGAAGGAAGCATGTCCATATTTGTCATAAGTGATATCTGCTGCCTGATAATCTGCATCATGTTCCAGACCATAAGTGATCACATTACATGGAAGATCCCGGATGATATCTTCATATTTCGGAGTATCTGCATTGATGATCAGTGTACCGTCAGCAGGAAGAAGCTCTGCAAAGCGGCGGAAGGAATGACGGATATCGTCAATATCCTTAAAGAAATCCAGATGGTCTGCATCCATATTCAGGATAATACTGATCTTCGGGAAAAAGCTCAGAAAGCTGTTTGTGTATTCGCAGGCTTCTGTGACAAAAGTCTCAGAATTGCCTACGCGGATGTTTCCGCCGATAGCAGGAAGAATACCTCCCACACTGATGGTCGGGTCACAGTCTCCTGCAAGAAGAATGTGAGATACCATAGATGTCGTGGTTGTTTTTCCATGAGTTCCGGAAATGGCAACAGGAGTATCATAATTCCTCATGATCTGTCCGAGAAGCTCTGCACGTGTGAGCATTGGAAGTCCTTTTTCCTTTGCACAGGCAAATTCCGGGTTGTCAGGATGGATAGCTGCGGTATATACCACAACATCTACGTCATCGGTAATGTTTGTGGCACGCTGTCCGTAATAGATGGTGGCTCCCTTTTTCTCCAGTGCCTGGGTAAGAGGACTGGATTTGGAATCGGAACCGGAAATGACAAAATCCTCGCCGAGAAGAATCTCGGCCAGTCCGCTCATGCTGATGCCGCCGATACCGATAAAATGAATATGAATTGGATTATTAAAATTAATTTGATACATTTTTTTACCTGTCCATTCTATCTATAAAACTACATGCATATTTATCTAATATATTATAACCCTATCTGTAAAAATTGCAAACGAAAATAAAATGTTTGAATTTTCCAAAATGAAATAAAACAGAAGAAAAAGTTTTTTGTATCAAGGTGTCTACCACAATGTAAAAACGACATGTAATTTATGTCAAATTTTACAAAAAAAGGAAAAAATTCGGATAAATATTGTATAGGTTGTTGAAAAGACAGAAAGGTATATGATATAATTATTACAACGTAAAACAGCAATATAAAGAGGTGATAGACGTGGCTAATAAAGAGATGATTGCAATGCTTTTGGCAGGAGGACAGGGAAGCCGTCTGGGGGTCCTTACCTCGTCGGTTGCGAAGCCGGCAGTGGCTTTTGGAGGAAAATATCGTATCATAGATTTTCCTTTGAGCAACTGTATTAATTCGGGGATTGATACGGTGGGTGTATTGACACAATACCAGCCGTTGAGATTGAATACACATATCGGTATCGGCATACCGTGGGATTTGGACCGAAATAACGGAGGAGTGACGGTACTTCCGCCTTATGAAAGAAGCGACAACAGCGAATGGTATTCAGGTACTGCCAATGCCATATACCAGAATATGAACTACATTGATACCTATAATCCGGAGTATGTGCTGATTCTTTCAGGAGATCATATTTATAAGATGGATTATGAGGTAATGCTTGATTTCCACAAAGAGAATCAGGCAGATGTTACCATTGCAACGATGCCGGTTCCTATAGAAGAGGCCAGCCGTTTTGGTATTGTCATCACAGATGAGGATAAGAGAATTCTCGAATTTGAAGAAAAACCGGCACAGCCAAGAAGCAATCTGGCATCCATGGGAATTTATATCTTTACATGGAAGGTATTGAGAGAAGCATTGATTTCCATGAAAGACCAGAGTAATTGCGATTTCGGAAAACATATCATCCCATATTGCCATGAAGGCAAAAAGAACCTGTTTGCATATGAGTACAACGGATATTGGAAAGATGTAGGAACGTTGGGCTCCTATTGGGAAGCAAACATGGAATTAATTGATTTGATACCGGAATTTAACCTCTATGAGGAGTATTGGAAAATTTATACTAAGAGTGAGATATTTGAACCACAGTATCTCTCCGCCGAAGCAGTGGTAGATAAGAGTATTATCGGAGAAGGTAGTGAGATATACGGAGAAATTCGTAACTCAGTCATAGGAGCAGGTGTCAAAGTCGGAAAGGGCAGTGTCATTCGGGATTCTATCATTATGGCAAATACTACCATAGGTGAGAATGTCATCATTGACAAATCCATCGTGGCAGAAAACGTAGTGATTGGTGATGGCGTACAGCTGGGAATCGGTCAAGAGGCACCGAGCAAACTAAACGAGAGCATCTATGCTTTCGGTCTGGTAACTGTAGGAGAAGATTCCAGTATTCCGTCTGGCGTGAAAGTTGGAAAGAATACAGCAATTTCGGGACAGACAGAGAAAGCTGACTATCCAAATGGAATTTTAGAGTCAGGGGAATACATTATTAAGGCAGGTGACAGACAATGAAAGCATTAGGACTTATATTAGCAGGCGGAAATAACAACCGTATGCGGGAACTTTCCAACAAAAGAGCGATTGCGGCTATGCCGGTGGGCGGAAGCTACCGTTGTATTGACTTTGCATTGAGCAATATGTCTAATTCACATGTCCAGAGGGTAGCGGTGCTGACACAGTACAATGCCAGATCGTTGAATGAACATCTCAGCTCTTCCAAGTGGTGGGATTTCGGAAGAAAACAAGGTGGGCTCTATGTATTTACCCCTACTGTAACAGCCAATAACAGTTGGTGGTATCGGGGAACTGCGGACGCCATCTATCAGAACATTGAATTTTTAAAGAGAAGCCATGAACCATATGTCATTATTGCCAGCGGAGATTGTGTCTATAAGATGGATTACAATGATGTGTTGGATTACCATATTGAGAAAAAGGCTGACATTACAGTGGTTTGCAAGGAGATGGGACCGGAGGATGATGTGTGCCGTTTCGGAACTATCCGTATGAATGAGGATTCCAGAGTTATCGATTTTGAAGAAAAGCCGATGGTGGCACAGTCCAACACCGTTTCCACAGGAATCTATGTCATCCGAAGAAGAGCATTGATTGAAATGCTGGAAAAGGGAGCCGATGAAGACCGCTGGGATTTTGTAACGGACGTATTGATTCGCTATAAGAATCTGAAACGGATTTACGGATATAAGATGGATGGATATTGGAGCAATATTTCCACAGTAGAATCCTATTATAAGACTAATATGGATTTTCTGAATGCAGATGTCCGCAACTATATGTTCCGAAGTGAGCCGAAGATTTATTCCAAGATTGATGACCTTCCTCCGGCAAAATATAACAGCGGTTCGGAAGTCAAAAATAGTTTGGTATCCAGCGGATGTATTCTGAACAGTAAAGTGGAAAATTCCATTCTTTTCAAAAATGTATTCGTAGGAAAGAACTGTGTGATTAAAAATTCAATTATCTTAAATGATGTATATATCGGAGATAATACGCACATCGAAAACTGTATTGTAGAGAGCAGGGGAACGCTGTGTGCTAATACCTATTACTGCGGCGAGGACGGCGTGAAAGTAGTAGTGGAGCACAACGAGCGATACATATTTTAGCAGTATGATGTGAAACGGAAAGGGGACGAGATGATATGGAAATTACGGATGTACGTGTGAGGAAAATGGAAAAAGAGGGTAAGATGAAAGCCGTTGTTTCCATTACGATAGATTCGGTTTTTGTGGTACACGATATCAAGGTAATAGAAGGCGAGAAGGGATTGTTTATTGCGATGCCAAGCCGGAAATCCGCCGAGGGAAGATATCGGGATATTGCCCATCCGATTGATTCGACAATGCGTCAGGAACTTCAGGATTTGATTGTTAAGAAATACTTAGAAACAATGAATGAAGATTAGGAAAAGAGATACAGTCAGGGAGAACCGGCTGTATCTTTTTTTGCTTTTTTAATGACAAAATAGAAAAATTTAGGTAAAATAGATTCTACTGAAACAGAGAAGATGGAGGAGAACATGAAACAGTTAAGAGCCGTAATACTTGCAGCAGGAAAAGGAACCAGAATGAAATCGGAGCTGCCGAAAGTAGTACATACAATCGAAGATAAATGTCTGGTGGACTATGTGATTGAGGCAGCCAGAGGTGCCGGAGCAGAGGAAGTCTGTCTGGTGGTAGGATATAAACATGAAGTGGTAGAAGAAAAGATATTGCATAAGGATGTAACCTATGCATTGCAGATGGAGCAGCTTGGCACGGGGCATGCGGTAAAATGTGCAGGCGAGTTTTTGCAGGGAGAAGGAGAAACTTTGATTCTCTGCGGAGATACGCCGTTGATTACTGCAGATACTTTGAAAAAACTCTGCGATTATCACACAGAGAAGAAGAATGCGGTGACCGTACTTTCGGCCATGGTAGAAGATCCGACGGGATATGGAAGAATCATTCGTGACGCCGAAGGCAGCTTTGTAAAAAGCGTGGAGCATAAAGATGCCAGTGAAGAGGAATTGAAGTCCTGTGAAATTAATTCGGGAATGTATCTTTTTGATACGCAGGAACTGAAAAGTTCT
>USPJ01000102.1 GCA_900556645.1 uncultured Lachnospiraceae bacterium | reverse complement strand
AGGAAGAGATAGGCTGGACACATTTTTTGATGATGGGCTCTAATAGAGAAAGCAATGGAGTGTATAATGATTCGGATGTGGAATTTTCCATTGCAATAAAAGATCCGAAGGAAAGGAAAGCGGAGAATTTGAGTGTCGTGAAAGAACGAATTTCATCCTACGGGCTGGGGGAAACCGGAAAGCATATTGTCAAAAAGATGTTGGTAAATTATGGGGACGGAACCTTTGCTTTCGGGAATGAAGGAGTATTCTATATGAAAGAATCCGAACTCAAAAATTTCTATATGGCACCGAAGCTCAGGAGCTTTTTCTGGTCAAAAGGAGAAAATTATCCTAAAAACGCCGTGATAAAACAGTTTGTATGGATTGCGGTATTGCTGTTTTCCTTAGGAAATTTGTGCCTGATAAGAAAAAAGAGCCAAGAGAAAGAACTTATGGTAGTATTGATGGTGTCCATAATAGGATTGACACTGTTTGAAATATTATTTGAAGCGAGAGCCAGATATCTGTATACCTATGTACCTTTGTTTATACTGATAGCCCTTAAGGGTATGGATGAGTGGATAAATCGCTTGGAATGGAGGAAAGAATATGGAGCAAAAAGCCCCAAATAATTCGATAAGTAAATGGATTGGAATATGTTTGTTGTTGGTAGTGGGCGGATTGCTTTTAAACCGTCTAAGGTTTTGCATAAATTTGGGAGATGAGACCTTAAATGTAGGACTTGCCCTAAAAATAGCCAAAGGCCAGAGACCATTTGTGGATTGCTGGGAAGTCTATCAGACCGGTGCACTCTTTTTAGCACCCTTTCTCTGGATATATTTACATCTGACAGGCAGCAGTGCGGGAATCATTCTCTTTT
This sequence comes from uncultured Lachnospiraceae bacterium, assembly GCA_900556645.1. Next base: position 4,876 of record USPJ01000102.1, on the reverse strand, counting down.
CCAGAATTGTATATTTTGTATTTAATCTGGTGTTGTGTGTAATAACGTATCATTGCTTGAAGGGAAGTGTGAAGAAAACCCACGCATTGGCTATTGGATGTATACTTATGTGTTTTGCTCCTTTTGCACTATATTATTTTTGGTATGATACGGTAATGATTTATTTCAGCTTTCTTGGTATGGTACTGTTGGTTCCGGCATTACAGAACCGGGGAAGTGCAAAGGGAATGTGGTGTGCCATTTTTGCAGGTATGGCACACGCCTGTATGTGCTTGGGATATCCCACCTATGTATTGGTAGCATTGACTATTTTTTTGGTGTTGGTAATTCTTACATTAAAAGATAGAAAATCCAAGGAGAAAAACCGTGTTTGGCTGGGCTATGCCATAGGAGGAATGATAATTGCCCTTCTTTTATTCCTTTATTTGTTAATACAGAGAAAAGAGAACATTGCATTTTTAAATCCGGAAATTGCAAAAGTGGTGTTTGCTCGCAAGGATTATTCTGCCATGGCAGCAAGTATTTATTGGAGTACCTATGAGGCTGTTGCAAATTTGAAATGGTATTTGATTCCGGCAATTATTACAGGTATTACATGGTTGATTGGTCTTATATCTAAGAAAAAAGGTGTAAGAATGGCAGTTTTATTAGAAATTGTACTATTGCCGGTGTTTGTTTTCAATCATATCGTTATCCAAAATCTGGATGTCATTTATTATCTGTTCTGGATTTTTTGTTGGAGTCCGTTTCTATTGTTCTATATTTCTCCAACAAGACGTAAGCAGATGATAGAGTTGTTCTGGATTGCATTTCCGGCATCTGTAATAGGATTTTATGTAGTGGGATATACTTCAGATAATGGTGGAGTGAAATCTCCTATGGGAGTTACTGTAGGTGTAGTAGTCGTATTAATGGAAATAGCGATTACCCTGCATGAAATGATGGAAGAAGAGATAAAGATTCGTCAAGTTGGAAAAATATTATTATCCTGGGGAATGGTGCTCATTGTCGGTATGGAAATAGGAATTTTCTATACAAATACTTTTTTCTATGCAGATATCAGTAAATGTAAGGAAACTATGGAAAGCGGAGTGTACAAAGGACTACGTATCACGGAAGAAGATAAAAAATATGAAAAATTAGAAAAATTGATAGAGACAAATCGGAAAGAAGGAGATAAGACGATTTTGGCAATCGGAACCGAGTTGATGACGGTATACTTGTACGATGACCTGCTTCCGGCAACCTATCTCTTTAGCTGGCTGCCGTATACCTTAAACGAAGATCAGACGCAGAATTGGGATGCAACCTTTCTTTTCTGGAAATTGCAATCAGGAGAACCGGATTTGATTGTGGTACCGCAGGAACAGGAACTTTCCGGAGATATTGTGGAAGTTCTTGAAAAAGAGTATTCACTTGCAGATGAGGGATGTGGAGTATATATTTATCATAAGCTGGGAGATGAAACGAAATGATACAGATTATTTCATGCGGAATGATGCTGATAATACTGTTTGCAGTATTCTATTTTTGGAGTAATATTCCGCAGAGAATATTTGGAATTACGTGGAAGACAATTTCAGAAAAAATAATATATGGATTTTTTACCTACTTTATCTGCTTTCAAATTGTAGCAATGCCTTTGGTTTGGTTAAAGAGAACAGTAACGGAGGTCAGCATCCTATGGGGATTAATTGTGCTTGCCGTTACTTCAATACTCATAGTGACAAAAGGAAAGAACGTAAAAAGAGATGTGGGAAAAGCCGTGGGGCTTGCGCGGGAAAAGAAAGTGTTGATTCTAATGACGGCAGTAGTTGTGGGAATTACCTGCTTTTCTGTATTGCAATCCTATAACGGCTGGGATACGGTATATTACATTGGAAATATGGAATCAGCCCTAGAGACAAATCGCTTTTTCTTTTATGATGGATTTGCAGGAACAAAGTTGGAGTTCCTAAATCTGCATGAGGCATTGTCCATGTTTTATGTTCATTTTATCGTGATGGGACGTATTTTTCATGTGAATGCCAGAATTATGGGGTTTTACGGAATGCGTGCACTCTGTGTTTTGTTGGCAGCTATGATTGTCTATTGTTTTGGCAGACGTCTTTTTCGAGGAGATGAAAAAAAGGCGGCTTACCTTGTTATGGCATGGTTAACCTTTGGATTTCTGGAAATGGTATTGCATGCCACTTCTTTCTTTATGTTTGTGAGAGGTTATGAAGCAAAAGGATTTGCAGCCAATGTGGTAATCCCGGCGGTTTTGTATGCTAGTTTGGGCTTGATTCAGGATTGCTCAAAAAGACGGAGATGGGTGGAATTGGGATTGGCGGTATTTGCCAGTGTACCCATAAGTTTGACCAATCTGGTGGTGGTACCCTGTGCAGTTGCAATTATGGCATTGGTAATTATGATTCAAAAGAGAAACATCATACCGATTTTTCTGCGTAGTTTGATTTGTGTTTTGCCGAATATAGTTTTTGCAATGGTTTATATGTTGCATTTGAAGGGTGTTATTGTAATAGGAGTCATGTAGTATGAGTGGAACGAAAATGATGTTTGAAAAGTTCATGGAGTGTTTCGGAAATTGGGTATGGGTTGTACTTTTTGTGATTTCTGTTTTATATATCCTTTGGAGAATCCGACCGGAAAATCGTAAAAAAATGCTTCTTACAATTTTATTGGTGGGAGTGTTTTTGTATAACGGATTGACCTTCCGGTTGCTGTCTCATTTTGTAACAGAAACAGATTCTTTTTATCGCTTTTTCTGGCTGATACCGATTACACTGGTGTGTGCCTATGCATTTGTATTGTTCTGGACCGGCAAACAAAATCGAATCGTAAAGTCAGCGATTTCATGTATGATAGCGGTGGCATTAGTTGTAGCAGGAGACAGCTATTTCGATTACAGTAAAACTCAATCCATTGAGAATCCCTATCTGATGCCGGATGATGTGCTGGGAATCGCAACTATGATTGCAGGAGATAAAGAGGAGGATATGCCGACCATTGCCATGCCAATGAAATTTGAACTGGTCTACCGAACCTATGACGCATCGGCAATTATGGGTATCGGACGAGCACCTTATGCATATTTCAGTTCTAATGGTTATGAGGCGGTTGCCCAGACAGGGCATTATTTGCAGGAAAGCCGTCTGGCAAGACTGGTGGAGAATGGGGAGAAACAGGATGTTTTGATGGTAAAAAGTGCTATCATTGATAAAGAGATAGATTATTTGATTATCAATAACCATATGGGACTGGAAGATTATATGACACTTCTGGATTGTACACTTGTGGGGTCGGCAAAAGATTATTCTCTATACCGGGTCAATTATAATAGTTACGATAAAGTGACAAAGAAGGAAGAGGTACAGAAAATAAAAGATGCCATGGGCATCTCCGAGGACGAGGAAACAGTTGAATTGGAAGGACTGGAAAAAGAGTACCGGATTCTGGCTGTCAATGATTTGCACGATTTTCTATTGGATGATTCAGTTATGGAGGAGAAGATAGAAACGGTGTACGACCGGTATAACAATCTTTTCCTAAGTGCCACAGGAGTACATTCTGCGGATTTGTGGAACGGAATGTCTGCGATTCTGGATTCCTATCAGACCGATGGAATTGTGTTTATCGGTGATATGATAGATTATTCTTCCAAAGAAAATATAAGACTGTTTAAGAACGGTCTGGAGAATGTTGAAACGCCGTATATCTATTTGCGGGCAGACCACGATTTAGGGGCGTGGTATACCACCGGAGAAAACAGTAATGAGGAAACAATGGGACTTTCCAAAAGCATTGCAGAATATCAAGAGGTATTTGTAAAAGATTACGGAGAGTTTTATCTGGTAGGATGGAATAACAGCACCAGCCCTCTTTCTCAGGAGGGTCTGGAACGGATGAAAGAGATTTTTGCAGAGGGAAAGCCGATTATTCTGGCAACTCATGTACCGTTGGACTCCATCGTGGATGACGGGCTTCGCAAAGCGGCAATGGAAGCAGACCCGGAAGGAAGAGCGAAGCTTTGGGGAGAAAATTGTCTCTATCGACCAAATGAAACCACACAGGAATTTTTGGATATGGTATATGCACAGGATTCTCCGGTGAAGGCAGTTTTTGCAGGACATCTCCATTTCAAATACACGGTACAGCTCACAGATAATATTACGGAATATGTGCTGCCTCCGGCTTTTTCGGGGAAAATTACCCAAATTACAATAAAATGATTATAAGGGAAACGACATTGTAAAAAACACATGAAAATGCTATAATGAACCAGATTTAGGTTGATACGGCGAAGGGAGAACAAATGGATAAGCTATATATTGTGATGCCGGCATATAATGAGGCGGAAAACATAGAAGAAGTGGTAGAAGAATGGTACAGAGTGTTGGAAAGGTTTGGGGATGATGAATCCAGAATGGTCATTGCAGATGGCGGTTCAACGGATAACACTCTGGAACTGCTACAGGGGATGCATGAGAAATATCCCAAATTAGAAGTGTTCTCCAAGCCGGGAACGGATCATGGAACGAAATGTATCTTTTTATACCGTTATGCCATCAAACAGAAAGCGGATTGGATTTTCCAGACAGATTCCGATGGACAGACATTGCCGGAGGAATTTGAAGCCTTTTGGAAATTGCGGAAAAAGCATGATATTGTGATGGGAAATCGTGCCACCAGAGAAGACGGCAGGTCGCGGGTATTCGTAGAAGATGTTTTGCGGCTGTTTCTGCATATTTATTTTGGGATTCGCACACCGGATGCCAATGCACCGTTCCGGCTGATGAAAACGGAGCTGGTTGACCGATATATTGGGAAGCTCCCTGAGAATTATAATATTCCGAATATCATGTTTACCACTTAT
>USPJ01000101.1 GCA_900556645.1 uncultured Lachnospiraceae bacterium | reverse complement strand
TATATTGTATTATAGGGAAAGAATATTTTTGCAGAGAAAGAAAGTAGTGGAGAATAAAATGGGTAAAACAAAGAGAAGAAAGAAAATGACGCGGAAACAGCGTCGGAAAAGAAAGATTATTGTTTTTATAATCGAAATATTGATCTTATTGATTTTACTGTTGTTTGTTTTTGTCTGGCTGAAGCTTGGAAAAATTAACACCAGTAAATTGAATGAGGATAATATGGTAATCAATGAGCTGGCAACAGATGAGGGATATACCACTGTGGCAATTTTTGGTTTGGACAACCGTTCCAACGGCAAGCTGGAGAGAGGTAACAGCGATGTTATAATGGTAGCGAATATCAATAACAAGACCAAAGAAGTTCAGCTTTGTTCTATTTATCGTGATACTTACTTGGACAGAGGCGATGATTCTTATGGTAAAGCCAATGCTGCCTATGCACAGGGTGGCCCGGAACAGGCAATCTCCATGCTGAATAAGAATCTGGACTTAGGTATTAAGAAATATGTAACTGTAGATTTTAATGCGGTGACAGAGGTAATCGATCAGCTGGGCGGCGTGGAACTGGATATTACAAACGAAGAGCTGCAATGGATGAACAGCTATATTGAGACCACAGCAGATGTTACCGGTAAAAAAGCAAAATTTATTTCTAAGGCAGGTACACAGCTTTGCGACGGTACTCAGGCAACGGCATATGCCCGTATCCGTTATACCTCAGGAGATGACTTCAAGCGGGCAGAGAGACAGAGAATTGTTATTGAGAAGATGTTTGAAAAAGCAAAGAAATCCAACATTTCAACCATTAACAAGATTATAGATTCTGTGTTTGAGGATATTTCAACCAACTTTACGCAGAAAGAAATGCTGGCACTTGCGTCATCTATGTTTGAGTATACACTGGAGGAGACAAAGGGATTCCCATTTGAGAAAGAGACCAAGACCATCGGAAAGAAAGGAAGCTGTGTCATTCCTTGTGATTTGGAATCCAATGTAAGTCAGCTGCATATGTATTTGTATGATGATGAGGAATATGAACCGTCAGCTGCCGTTAAGAAGATTAATGACAAGATTATCAATGACAGCGGATATCGTGCAGGAGACGGATATTAAAGGAGAATAGTATGTGTGGAATTGTAGGTTATATTGGAGAGAGTCAGGCAGCACCGATTTTGTTGGAAGGTTTGTCGAAACTGGAATACCGGGGATATGATTCGGCGGGAATGGCAGTTTTCGATGGCAGTAGGATTCAGGTAAAAAAAGCAGTGGGCAGACTGAAAGTATTGAGTGAGCTGACCCATGACGGAGCTTTAATGGACGGATGCGTGGGAATTGGTCATACGAGATGGGCAACCCACGGGGAACCTTCAGAGATAAATGCACATCCACATTATAATAAGGATGAAACCATTGCAGTTGTGCACAATGGAATTATTGAGAATTATCTGAAGCTGCGGAGCATGTTAAAAGAAAAAGGATACGAATTCCGTTCTGAAACAGATACAGAGGTAATAGCCCATCTGTTGGATTACTATTATAAGGGAAATCCTTTAGAGGCAGTTATCAAAGTAATGAACCGCGTGGAAGGCTCCTATGCTTTGGGAATTATTTTTGCGGAATTCCCGGATAAAGTATATGCGGTAAGAAAAGACAGCCCTCTGATTGTGGGCAAAGGAAAAGACGGAAACCTGATTGCATCGGATGTACCGGCAGTTTTAAAATATACCAGAGAAGTATATTTCATTCAAAATGAGGAAATAGCCTGTCTGACCAAAGACGATATCCAGTTCTTTAACGTTGATGGGGATGTGATTACCAAAGAGAGCAAGATCATTGAGTGGGATGTCAATGCGGCTGAGAAAGGCGGTTATGAGCATTTCATGTTAAAGGAAATGTATGAACAGCCAAAAACCGTGCGTGATACCTTAAGCCCTAGAGTAAAGGGAAAAGAAGTGGTCATCGAAGAACTGGGCATGACTGATGAAGAAATCCGCCAAATCAGCAGAATCCATATCGTAGCATGTGGCTCCGCTTATCACACCGGAGTTACCGCAAAGTATGTCTTTGAGGGAATGGCAAGAATTCCTGTAGATGTGGATTTGGCTTCAGAATTCCGGTATCGGAATCCGATATTAAATGAAGACGAACTGGTTATTATCATCAGTCAGTCAGGAGAGACAGCAGATTCATTGGCAGCCTTGAGAGAAGCCAAGAGCCTTGGAATCAAAACACTGGGAATTGTCAATGTAGTTGGAAGTTCTATTGCCAGAGAGGCAGATAAGGTCATGTACACATGGGCAGGACCGGAGATTGCAGTTGCTACTACCAAGGCATACAGTGCACAGCTGGTAGCATTATATTTACTGGCAATTAAGTTTGCAGGCGTACGGGGAAAGATTACGGAAGAGGAGACAGAGAATTATCTGGCGGATTTGAAGAAGCTTCCGGATCAGATAGAATTGCTTTTATCCAACAAAGAAAAGATACAAAAGTTTGCTAACCGCTACATTGCGGCAAAGGATGTATTCTTTATCGGAAGAGGAATTGACTATGCAATATCCTTGGAAGGTTCTTTGAAATTAAAAGAGATTTCCTATATTCATTCAGAGGCATATGCTGCCGGGGAATTAAAGCACGGAACCATTTCCCTGATTGAAGACGGAACTCTGGTGGTGGCAGTAGCTACACAGGAAGAACTTTACAAAAAGACCATCAGCAATATGGTAGAGGTAAAAACCAGAGGGGCCTTTGTTATGGGGGTTACCAACGAAGGCAATACGGATATCGAAAAGGCGGCGGATTATGTGATTTATGTTCCGCAAACCAATAAGTACTTTACCAATTCTCTGGCAATTATACCGTTGCAGCTTTTCGGATACTATGTATCGGTAGGAAAAGGCTGTGATGTGGATAAGCCGAGAAACCTTGCGAAATCTGTAACAGTAGAATAAAATAGAGGAAGAACAGCAAAGAGATGCCGTTCTTCCTTTTTTATATGAAGAAAAACACAAAGTCTTGGCGTTTTCTTCACATACTCGACACAAAAGAAGACTAGAATCCTAATATAGCCTTAAGAGAAAGGAGTCCTATGTATGGATAGCAATGAAAACAAAGATAAAAAAGAAGATTCCTATTATTCTTACAGTTATGTGAGAGATGGAGGAAATGAAAATACTACATGGAGGGCAGATGATTATACCAATTACAGCTATAATCAGGCAGGAGGCAGTCAGAATCGATATGAGACACCGAAGGAAAAACGTAAATGGTTCCGTAAACGCCAGAAAAAGACAGAGAGAAATAACGGATTCGGTATGAAGCTTGCAAAATGTGCGGCTTTGGCGGCAGTATTCGGTCTGGTGGCAGGAGGCGTGTTTGTGGGAACCGGTTATCTGGGAATGACCAAGCTGGGAGTCACAAAATCAGATTCCGATTCTAAATCCGTCACAGTGGAAAGTACCAAAATTGCAGGAACTGCCACCAGCACGGAAAGTACCGAGGTAGGAGCCATTGATGTGTCGGGAATTGTGGATGAGGTTATGCCGTCCATCGTTGCAATTACCAATATGACAGAAGCTCAATATCGGAACTTTTTCGGACAGGTGCAGAACTATGAATCAGAAAGTGCAGGATCCGGTATCATAATCGGACAGGATAATGACTATTTATATATAGTAACAAATAATCACGTGGTAGCAGGTGCCACATCCCTTACGGTCTGCTTTGTAGATGATCAGACGGTTACGGCAGAAGTAAAAGGAACCGATTCCAACAGTGATTTGGCAGTGGTAGCTGTAAAGATTTCCGATATCTCTGGGGATACCATGAAAAATATCAAGGTGGCAACTATGGGAGATTCCGACAGCGTGAAGGTAGGAGAAAGTGCTATTGCCATCGGAAATGCACTGGGATACGGTCAGTCCGTTACTACCGGAGTTATCAGTGCTTTGGACCGGGAGGTAACACTTCAGGATGAAAGCACAGGAAGTACCACCAATGCTTTGATTCAGACAGATGCGGCAATCAATCCGGGTAACAGCGGAGGAGCACTTCTGAACTTGCAGGGGGAAGTGATTGGTATCAATTCTGCAAAATATTCGGATACAGCAGTGGAAGGTATGGGATACGCCATTCCCATTGCCACAGCAAAACCGATTATTGATGACCTGATTCAGCGGGAAACCGTAGATGAGGCGGAAAGTGCTTACTTGGGAATTGCCGGAGCGGACATCACAGAGGATGTATCCGAGACTTACAATATGCCGAGGGGAATTTATGTGACCAAGGTGGTAGAGAATTCTGCGGCGGATGAAGCAGGAATCCAAAAAGGAGACATCCTGACGGCTTTTGATGGTAAGAAGGTATCTTCTATGGAAGGAATGCAGGAAATGCTTCGTTATTACAAAGCAGGGGAGAAGATTAAGGTTACCGTACAACAGGCAAACAACGGACAATACGAGGAAAAAGAACTGGAAGTTACTCTGGGAAAGAAAGTGGAGTGATTTTGAATATTGGTTGTCCTGCCGGCTAAAATATGCTAAGATAAAACATATTTCTATAGAAAAAGCAGCGGAGGCATAGCCATGAAAAAGAAAAGAATCGTAATTGCCTTAGGACACGATGCTCTGGGAACCACATTGCCGGAGCAGCAGGCAGCAATCAAAAGAACAGCAAAAGCAATAGCAGAATTTGTAAAAGAAGATTATCAGATTATCATTACTCACAGCAACGGACCACAGGTGGGGATGATTCATACGGCAATGGCAGAGTTCTGCCGTATTTATCCGGAATATACAGCAACTCCAATGTCGGTCTGCTCAGCTATGAGTCAGGGATATATCGGATACGATTTACAGAACGCAATCCGTACGGAACTGTTAAACCGGGGAATCTATAAGCCAGTGTCCACTATATTGACACAGGTAACCGTGGATCCTTATGATGATGCTTTTTATCATCCGACCAAAATTATCGGACGTGTTATGAACAAAGAAGAGGCAGAGGCGGAAGAGAAGAAAGGCAATCATGTTGTAGAGGTAAAAGAAGGATACCGCCGTATTGTAGCGGCTCCGAAGCCGGCACAGATTGTAGAATTAGATGCAATCAAAGCTCTGGCGGATGCAGATCAGATTGTGATTGCCTGTGGTGGCGGTGGAATCCCGGTGCTGGAACAGGAAAACAGATTAAAAGGAGCATCGGCGGTTATTGAAAAGGATTTAGCGGCAGCCCGGCTGGCGGAATCCGTAGATGCAGATATGTTGGTCATTCTTACCGGAGTAGAGAAGGTGTGCACCGGATATGGAACAGATGCAGAAGAGCCGTTGGACATTCTTACGGTTTCTAAAGCAAAGCAGTATATAGAGGAAGGTCAGTTCGAGGAAGGAACCATGCTTCCGAAAATTGAAGCAGCTTTAGAATTTATCGGAGATTCGGCAGTGCGTTCTGCATTGATTACAAAACTAGGGGAAGGTGCAAATCTGACAAGAGGAACTACGATAAAAAAATAGAAAAAGGAAGTTTTTCAGACAAAACATTAGAAGTGTCATACACAAGATTGACATAAAATGGAAGCATAAAAAGGTTGCGGAAGAGAAGACTCCGAACAATTAGATAAAATATACAAAAAGTGGCATTGGAAATTGGATAGAACGTATAAAAAACATAGACAATTTCTTAACAATGCCACTTTTTGTACAAATCGACACAAAAAACCATGTTTCGACTTCAATTATTTGGGGAAAG
>USPJ01000100.1 GCA_900556645.1 uncultured Lachnospiraceae bacterium | reverse complement strand
TTGCTGTCCATTTCTCATCCTTTGCAATTCGATCTTTTCTAATATAATTTGTTGCCTGGCTAAACTGATAATAAAAATCTGTTGCAGCTTTAGGAGATATACTGTATTTATCCCAAAACTGTCTGCGAACCACAGAGGGATGGGGTGTCAATATTCCCATAATCTTTGTATCAAACAAGTCCTTTTCCGTAATTGTTTCTTCCTCCAGCATCCCCTGCCGACATGCATATTCCAACATATCATTTAAAATCTGTGACAATTCTCTTTCTGTTCTAACCTCTTTCGCTGTCCCTTCATGCTCTGTCAATTGAAATAATTCCAGAAGGCGATTCGTCACATATACTTCATCTTCCGGATCAACCAATCCCTGGTTCAATCCATACGCCACAAGTTCATTGATATACTCATTAATCATGACACTTCCCCCTTTCACACATTCTGATATCCATTTGGATGACTTTTATGCCATTTCCATGCCGTACCGATAATTGTTTCTAAATCTGCATATTGCGGATTCCATCCTAACACTTCCCTTGCTTTTGCACTGGAAGCGATCAACATAGATGGATCTCCTGCTCGACGTGGTTCTTCCTTCGCCGGAATTGGATGTCCTGTCACTTTTCTCGCAGTTTCCACAACCTCTTTTACCGTAAAACCAACTCCATTTCCAAGATTAAATATATTGCTGTCATTTCCATCACAAAGATACTTCATTGCAAGAATATGAGCCTGTGCAAGATCATTTACATGAATATAGTCTCTGACACAAGTACCATCCTTTGTGTCATAGTCCGTTCCATAAATAGAAATATATTCTCTCTTTTCATTTGGCACCTGCAAAATTAAAGGAATAAGATGTGTTTCCGGATTGTGAGCCTCTCCAATCTTTCCATTAGGATGAGCCCCACAAGCATTAAAATAACGTAAGGACACAAATCTTAAGTTATGTGCATTTGCCGTCCATTTAAACATTTTTTCCATAGACAATTTTGTTTCACCATAACAATTTGTCGGAAGTGTACGATCCGATTCCATGATAGGAATTCGCTCCGGTTCTCCATATGTTGCCGCCGTGGAAGAAAACACTATCTTATCTACGCTATGTGCAACCATACTCTCCAACAGCACTTCTGTACCACAAAGATTATTACTATAATATTTTAATGGCTTTATCATACTTTCGCCTACTTGCGAATTTGCTGCAAAATGAATAACTCCATCTATATTTTCTTTATCAAATACCGAATCAATAAAAGCTCGGTTACGAATATCTCCTTTATAAAACTTCGCTTCCGGATGAACCGCTGCTCGAAAACCTGTTTCAAGATTATCTACAACCACCACATCCTTTCCTGCCTCGATCAACTCATAAACAGTATGTGAGCCAATATATCCAGCTCCGCCTAATACTAAAATGCTACTCATAACCATTCCTCCTTGTCTTTTTTGAGTATCTTACATCACTTGAATTCCACCATATTTGCGAATTTTAAGTACATCACAAGCACCATCTCCAAACACCTTTTCCATCTCTGTTTTATATAATGTAACAATATCATTTGGTACAAATGCCTGTATTGTTCCGGCAAAGCCACCACCATGCACCCTGTTTGCTCCCTGCGTGCCTAAAATCATATCACTGACAGCCAATGCAATAGAAACATTCTGATGTTCCACATCATGGCACACATACACATTCTGCAAATACTTATAAGAAGAATCACCTGACTCTTTAACTAATCTTAAAAATTCTCCAAATCTATTCTCTCTCAATGCTGCCACTTCTTTTTGCACTCGCTCATTTTCACACACATAGTGAATTGCTCTAAGTGCTGCCCGATCTCCTGCCTGTTCTCTGATGCGCGGAAGATTAGTAAGTACTTCTTTTTTCGTAACCTGTCCAAGCACTTCTTTTCCCAAACAAGCTGCTGCTCTTTTCATTTCTTCCGGAATTGCTGCATAATCCGATGTCAAATCCGCATGTGAGCCTTTTGTATCGGTAATACAAAGACTATATCCGTATCCATCCAAGTCAAGCTCAATCCGCTCCACCAATGGTGCCGCAGGATTCTGAAAATCAATATGTGCCAAACTTCCAACGGAACACGCCATCTGATCCATCAATCCACATGGTTTCCCAAAATATACATTTTCTGCAAATTGCCCAATCATGGCTATTTCAATAGGCGAAATCTTTCCATCATTAAACAATTCTGACAGGATTGTTCCCATCAATGTTTCAAACGCTGCTGAAGAAGACAATCCGGCTCCTATCAACACATCACTGGTAACAACAGCCTGAAAACCACCTATCTGATATCCATATTCTTTTGTTTTTGCCAACACCCCTCGAATTAATGCAGTTGTTGTTGCTTCCTCATCCTCTCTCCTACATAGATCATCCAGATATATCGTGATCATCTCATATCCTGCAGATATAACTCTGACACACGGTTCTTCCAAATTTTGTACAATAGCTATTACATCATTGTTAATGGAAGCTGCCAGCACCTCTCCACATTGATGATCTGTATGATTCCCACCAATTTCACTTCTGCCCGGTGCACTAAAGACAAAGACTTCTCCCTCTCCAAAATGTTCTGTATAACTCTCTATCGCCTTAATATAACGCTCTCTTTCATACGCTATTTTCTTCTCATCCACATAAATATCTTTCAATGTTTCATCATACATTCCATTTTTTATTTTTTTTATCAAATCATGTGTTACCACAAACCCATCTCCTTTTCTTTACGGAACAAAAAGCATTGCCTGTAATTGTTTATTCAATTAAGACAATACTTTCCTGTTACCAGTTTCTGCTCATTACTGCTGAGCGGTTTCTACTGTAATTCCCTTTTCTTTTTTGATCTTTGCATTTGTCTCCTCCACATTCATTCTGGAAAGGATAAACATAATAAGTACATCAAAGATCAGTGGCAGCCAAAGATACATAAACTGCATCATATTCAACGCGGACTGTGGCTGAACAGCATGTGTTCCCACATAGCCACTAAATTCTAAGAGCCATCCTACGACCGCCGTTCCAATACCTCCACCAATCTTAACGCCAAGTGAAGTACAGGAATACATCGTACCATCCACACGCTTTCCCTGTGTCAGGTATGTATACTCGGAACAAGATGCAATCACTGCATTCATGTCTCCCTGCCAAGGTCCCTGTCCTAATGCTGCTAATGCTGTAAATGCCATCATCAAAGGAATACTTCCCATATATCCGGCAACAACAACAAGAGCTCTGCCAATCACGGCAAGGATGTAACCTCTCAAGTTCAGCTTATACATACCATTCCACTTTCCAACCAGTGTTGGTGTAAAGATTAATGCAATGATAAGAGGAATGTTTACCGCCCAGGCAAATTGTCCAAACAGATTTTTATCTTTCAAAACCCAGGTCATATAATAAATACCGGCACCGATCATTGCACTGTATAACTGCTGCAAAATATAAGTACCACAGATCATCAGATAAAATTTATTCTTTACCAGCAGCTTGAATGCGTGAACCAGCCCATTTTTTTCCTCTTCACCTGTTGTGTCTCCTTCATTTAATTCCTCTTTTGGAAGTTCTTTAACAGATAATGTGGAAATAGTATTCACAACTAATCCAATCACTGCATAAATAATTGCAACCATACGCCATGCGGCTGCATCTCCACCACATTTTGCAACAAATCCAACAGTAACTGCTTGAATCAGAATACTGGTTGAAAAAGCAAAAATGAAACGGCAAGAACCCATCTGAACACGCTCTTTACTGTTCTTGGTAACAAGTGATGTCAGAGCAGAATAAGCAATGTTATTTGCCGTATAAAACACGCCATTCAACAGCGTATACGAAATAAAGAACCACGCATACTGTGCCGTTCTGCCAAGACTTGTTGGAACTGCAAAACAGGCTACCAATGTAATTGCACAACCAATGTAACCATACAGCATCCATGGTCTTGCCTTTCCCATCTTACTATGCGTCTTATCAATCATTGATCCAAAAAAGATGTCTGTAAATCCATCGAGTAATTTGGAAACGGCAATCAGTGTTCCCACTATACCGGATGCCAATCCAATCGTATCTGTCAGATATACCATCACAAATGATGTCAAGAATGCATACACTACATTTCCCGCAATATCACCAGATCCGTATCCTATCTTGTTGTACCATTTTAAGTATTTCTTTTCCTCCATAAGAATCACTCCTTCACTATTTGTTATTTATAAGTCCCTGTAGTCTATCGTTTTTGTCTTTTCTAGTTGTTTGTTGTCAATTATCCTTTTACAAACGGAATTAATTCAAACTGAAACTTAAACGCTTCCTCATCAAACCGATATTTATCCAAGACATCCGGTCCGCAGCTATTTGAACCAATTCCATTCATTGCATAATCCATACAGAATACGGTGCTATCCGATTCTTTCAATTCATAATTGTGCGATACCCGTTCCAACTCCTCCTGTGTATAAACAGAAGCGTTAAACGAAAATGGATTCTTTGAAACTGCTACAATTCCACATTGACCATTTGTAAGCTCTACATAATCACAGTCATAATGGCTTCCATTCTCCTGTGGACGAATATAATCTTCATGCATCTGAGCCACCTTCGAACGGAACAATCCATGACAGGAAGCCTGGTGTTTATCCCGGTAGCTTTCCTGTGGTCCCATTCCAAAATAAGTAATCTCATCCATTTTCTTATTCAAAAACATTCGAATTCCAAACCTTGGCAGATCCGGGAATTCTTTATCTTTTACGGCCTCTATAACCGCCTCTATTTTCCCGTCTTCATTGATCTTCCATGTCATTTCCACATCCAAAATCTTTTGTACGGTATCAGCTACCACTGCCAGATGCTCCATGATCAGCACACCGTGCTTGTTCTGAAGCACCTCTATACGGTATGCTCTGGTATAGGCAGCATCATAATGTGCCTTTTTCCATTCCAGTTTTATATACATATCGTTATCCGTCGGAGCCCGCCAAATATTCAATTCCATTGGATGGTTAATATAACTTCTTCCGGCAAACTGCATGTTCTCAAACAATCCGGTACGCTTATCTAAAACATAAGTAAAATCCTTTGCCTGTAATACGATCTGCTTATCATTTTCCTTAACAGCAATGGTTCCGGTTATTTTTTCCTGCTCCAGCCACTTTACAGCCTGTCTGTTTCTATCATCCTCATTTGCAAGCTTCATTTCATCAAAACCTAATTCATACCCATGTTCAAGCAACGGCATTTCCTTTTTCAACCGGTAAATAAGTTTCAGATAAATCTTACCGGTATTTGGAACCTGCAGCTTCAACTCCACTTTCGCATCGCTATGAGGTGATGCAACAACATTTGCCAGTTTTCCTTTTTCCACAGTCAAGCCATCCTGTGTCATTTCATAGAAAATATCCACATAATCCTTCAAATCATCAAAATCCATATAATTGTGAAGAACCATCTGTCCGTTTTCTTGGTCATAAGACACAATTCTCACCGGACGATAGACATTTTTATATTCCAGCAGTCCCGTATGCGGTGTACGATCCGGATAGACCAACCCGTCCACACAGAAATTGCCATCATGAATGGTTTCTCCATGATCCCCTCCATAATAATATCTGGTCTTTCCATTTTCTGCCGTTCCATGTGCGATCGCATGATCACACCATTCCCAGACAAACCCGCCACACATCCGGTCATCCTTATGAATCATCTGAAAATAATCTTCAAAATCTCCCGGTCCGTTT
>USPJ01000099.1 GCA_900556645.1 uncultured Lachnospiraceae bacterium | reverse complement strand
ACTGATGGTATTTTCAGGAATCTTAGCAATCGTAGGAGAGACGATACTGCTTAGAAATCTCAGTAATTATTCTAACAAAGTACAGCGGGCTGACACAGCCGTTCAGATGTGCAGACTGAATGTAAATATTGCAGCCAGAAATATCCGTGAGATGGTGTTAAATGACGATAAGTCAAGTTATGTTACATATAAGAAAAATGTAGACGATGCTTTAAAGAATATTGATCAAGAGTTAGATGCAATGAAAAAAACAGGGGTCATTGAGGACAAGCTCTATAATCAGTATGTGACCCAGATGAATAAGTGGGGGACCATCGGTATGGATATTATCGATGAGATTGAAGCAGGAAATCAGAAAGATGCAACGGAAAAGATACTGACAAAATGTGCACCGGCATTATCCGAAGCAGTAGATACCGCAAAAGAAATACAAAAGATTACAGATGAACAAGTGGACAAACTGATGTTTGCAAGTAAGCGTGATGCAGTTTCCAATATTATTGGTATTATCATATTCAATTTAATCGGCATCGCATCCGCAGTAGTAGTTGAAAAACGTATTATTGCATCTATTTTGATACCATTAGCTGCATTGGAGGAGACAACGAAAGAATTGTCCCAAGGAAATCTTCACAGCACTTTGGATTATCAGGCAGATGATGAGCTGGGTTCATTAGCAGACAGCTTAAGATCTTCTATAGCAACCTTATCTTCTTATGTAGACGATATCGGTGCTTCAATGCAGGAATTTGAAAAAGGGAACTTTGTTGTCAATCCATCCGTAGAATGGAAGGGAGATTTCAAAGGAATCTTAACATCCTTTAAAGCATTTGAGCACAGTATGGCAGATATGATCACAAACGTTCAAAGCGTTGCAGATCAGGTAACCAACGGAGCAGAACAGGTAGCAGCAGGTTCCATGGATTTAGCAGAAGGTGCAACTGAGCAGGCAGGTGTTACAGAAGAGCTTACGGCAACGATTGACGAAGTCAGCGAGCGCGTATCCGGTAATGCAAAGAATGCAAAAGATATCAGCAAGGAAGTAGAATCTTCCGAAGAAGCTGTTATGATCAGTAACCAGAAGATGCAGGAAATGGTCGAAGCCATGGATGAGATCAGTAATACCTCTCAGGAGATCGGCAACATTATTGCAGCGATCAATGACATTGCTTCACAGACCAATCTGTTAGCACTGAATGCTTCCATCGAGGCAGCAAGAGCAGGAGAAACAGGAAGGGGGTTTGCAATTGTGGCAGGAGAGGTAGAAAAACTGGCAAGAGAATGTAATACCTTAAATGTATCTGTTTCCGAAAATGTAAAGAAAATGTCGGATGTCATTGAGGGATTGTCCCACACAAAACTGACAGATTAAATGTTGACAGACCGTGCTAAAAAACAGACATTTTTTCTGAAAAACAGTTTACAATAAAGGATGTCTATGATATACTTGCAAGGTATGAGTTCAGCCCATATTCGGTAGACGGACAACTCCGACCCTTTACTGAGTATCATACATGACAGGGCGTTTATCAAATAAGGAGGATTGTACAATGATCGCAAAGGAAAAGAAACAGGCTATTATTGCAGAGTACGGTAGAACACCAAATGATACAGGTTCACCGGAAGTTCAGGTTGCTATTTTAACAGCAAGAATCCAGGAGCTGACAGAGCACTTAAAAGCAAATCCAAAGGATCATCATTCCAGAAGAGGTCTTCTGAAAATGGTAGGTCAGAGACGTGGATTATTAGATTACTTAAAGAAAGTGGATATTGAGAGATATCGTTCCTTAATCGAGCGTTTAGGAATCAGAAAGTAATTGAATTTTATAAAATAGAGCGGAGTTTCCGCTCTATTTTTCGTATTGTGAACCCGGCAGAAGAAAACACGAGACCACTGAAAAGTGCATCCGAAGGTGCTTTTTTCAGTAGTTTCGTATCTTCTGTCATAACTAAGAAAGCATTGCTTTCGTATATAAAGGAGATAGAGAAATGGTAAAGACATTTAGTATGGAACTTGCCGGCAGAGCCTTAACCGTAGAAGTGGGCAAGGTGGCAAAACAGGCAAACGGAGCAGCATTTATGAAATACGGTGAGACCACAGTATTGTCCACTGCAACAGCTTCCGATAAGCCAAGAGAAGGAATTGACTTTTTCCCTCTCAGCGTAGAATTTGAAGAGAAATTATATTCCGTAGGAAAGATTCCGGGAGGATTTAACAAGAGAGAGGGAAAGGCATCTGAGAATGCAATCCTGACTTCCCGTGTTATCGACAGACCAATGCGTCCGTTGTTCCCGAAGGATTACAGAAACGACGTAACCTTAAACAATATGGTTATGAGTGTAGACCCGGAGTGCAGACCGGAAATCGTAGGTATGCTGGGTGCCGCAATCGCAACCTGTATTTCAGACATTCCTTTTGACGGACCATGTGCTATGACACAGGTGGGAATGATTGACGGCGAGTTCGTAATCAATCCTTCACAGGCACAGTGGAAAGAGGGAGATTTAAATTTAACCGTAGCTTCCACCAGAGAAAAGGTAATTATGATTGAAGCAGGAGCCAATGAGATTCCTGAGGCAAAAATGATAGAGGCTATCTATCTGGCACATGATGTAAACCAGACTATCATCAAATTCATCGATGAAATCGTAGCAGAGGTTGGAAAACCAAAACATGAGTATACAAGCTGTGCAATTCCAGAGGAAATGTTTGCGGCTATCAAAGAGATTGTACCTCCGGCAGAGATGGAGGAAGCGGTATTTACCGACGAGAAACAGGTTCGTGAAGAGAATATTCGTCAGATTACCGAGAAATTAGAAGAGGCATTTGCGGAGAACGAAGAGTGGCTGGAAATTTTAGGTGAAGCAATTTACCAGTATCAGAAGAAGACCGTCCGCAAGATGATTTTAAAAGACCACAAACGTCCGGACGGACGTGCCATTGACCAGATTCGTCCGCTGGCAGCAGAGGTAGACTTGATTCCGAGAGTTCACGGTTCTGCCATGTTTACCCGTGGACAAACTCAGATTTGCGATGTGGTAACCTTAGCACCGTTATCTGAGGTTCAGAGAATTGACGGATTAGATGAAAATGAAGTATCCAAGAGATATATGCACCATTACAATTTCCCATCCTATTCTGTAGGTGAGACCAAGCCGAGCAGAGGACCGGGACGTCGTGAGATTGGTCACGGAGCATTGGCAGAGAGAGCTTTGATGCCTGTATTGCCAAGCGTAGAAGAATTCCCATATGCAATCCGTGCCGTATCCGAGACCTTTGAGTCCAACGGTTCTACTTCCATGGCTTCTACCTGTGCATCCTGCATGTCCCTGATGGCGGCAGGTGTACCGATTAAGAAAATGGTAGCAGGTATTTCCTGTGGTCTTGTAACCGGAGACACCGATGATGATTATATCGTACTTACCGATATTCAGGGCTTAGAGGATTTCTTTGGAGATATGGACTTTAAGGTAACCGGAACCACAGAGGGTATCACAGCAATTCAGATGGATATCAAGATTCACGGATTAACCAGACCAATCGTAGAGGAAGCTATCCGCAGAACCAGAGAGGCAAGACTGGTAATCATGGATGTTATGAAGGGTGCCATTGCAGAGCCTAGAAAAGAGGTTGGACCATATGCACCGAAGATTATCCAGATTCAGATTGACCCGGCTAAGATTGGTGATGTAGTAGGTCAGAGAGGAAAGACCATCAACGAGATTATCGAGAGAACCGGTGTTAAGATTGACATTACCGATGACGGTGCCGTATCTGTCTGTGGCGTAGATGCAGAGGCAATGAACAAAGCCGTAGAGATGATTCAGATTATCACCACGGATTTTGAAGCCGGACAGATTTTCAAGGGTACGGTAATCAGTATCAAAGAGTTTGGTGCATTCGTAGAATTTGCACCGGGCAAAGAGGGAATGGTTCACATTTCTAAGATTGCCAAGGAGAGAATCAATCACGTAGAGGATGTTCTGACCTTGGGTGACAAAGTAACAGTAATCTGCTTAGGTAAAGATAAGATGGGAAGAATGAGCTTCTCCATCAAGGATGTACCGGCAGACGCAAAATAAACGTTGCCTGTTTGACAGAGGCTGTTTTCGGAGAAGGTTTCCGAGACAGCCTTTTTTGCATACTCTAAAAGAAAAAGGGAGTATTGCATGGACAGGATAAAGGAAGTTTTGAATACCCCCTATGTGCATAAACGGGGATACATCGGAAAAGGAATTACGGTAGCTGTTATGGATACCGGGCTGTTTCCCCACAGGGATTTGAGAAATCGTATTCTGGATTTTTATGACGTGGTGGGAGAGCGTGAGGAGTGTTATGATGACAATGGCCATGGAACCCATGTATCAGGGATTATCGGAGGAAATGGCTATGCCAGCGGAGGAACCTATACGGGAATGGCTCCGGGATGCAGACTGCTGCCCATCAAGGTGTTGGATCACAAAGGCGGCGGCAATACGGAGCAGGTCAGACAGGCAATTTTCTGGATGCTGGAGAAAAAAGAAAAGTATCAGATTCGCATATTAAATATATCTGTGGGAATGTTAAAAAATGCGAGAGAAGAAGAACAGGTGGAATTGATTAAATTGGTAGAACAGGTCTGGGAGGAAGGTATTGTGGTAGTGGCGGCAGCGGGAAACAACGGACCGGTGGCTAATTCCGTAACCATTCCCGGAATCTGTCGTAGTATCATTACCGTGGGAAGCAGTGATGACGAGGAGGCAGGTATCCGTTCCCAAGGGCTGCGGAGAGGATACAGCGGAAGAGGACCTACGGACAGTTGTGTCATAAAGCCGGAGATTCTGGCTCCCGGCACTCGGATTACAAGCTGTGATTTGCGGGAGAATGCCTATACTACCAAAAGCGGCACTTCTATGGCAACGCCTATTGTCTCCGGTGCCATTGCATTGCTGTTGTCAAAATATCCGGAGATGACCCCAAAAGAGGTGAAACTAAAATTATATCAGACCGCAAACCGAAGCTGTGACAGCAGAGAACAGCATGTATGGGGGTGTCTGGATTTGATAAAGCTAATGAAGTAATTTGATTTATTTGAGGTACTATTGTAAAATAGAAGTTGCAAAAGAGTAGGTGAGAACATGAAAAAAATAGGAAACATGATATTCAGCAGATTGGTATTGATTGTGTTGGCTATTGTGATACAGTTTTCTTGGCTGGCATTGGTTTTATACAAATTCAGTCTGCAATATACTTTTATTAATATAGCTTTTAGTGCCATTGCTATTTTGCTGGCTGTGATTATATCCGATAAGGATGGAAATGCTGCCGGCAGAATGTCTTGGGTCTTTCTTATTCTTGCAGTACCTATTTTCGGAGTTGCACTTTATTTCATTTTCGGAAGAGCAAATCTTACAAAAAAGACAGAAGAGCGTCTGGAGCGGGTCAACGAAGAAGTGGACCCCTTTTTGACGGGGGACGAAACAGCGGAAGAAGAAATTCCGGAAAAGGATAAAAGAGTATATAATCAAGTCCGTTATATCAAAGAGTGGGCAGGGTATCCTATTTATAAGCATACCAAAACAGAATATTACCCATCGGGTGAGGAACTTTTTCCGGCAATGCTGGAGGCAATCCGGGGAGCAGAAAAGTTTATTTTTTTGGAATACTTCATCTTGAATGAAGGAAAAATGCTAGAGCAGTTGATGGAAGTGTTAAAACAGAAGGTAGAAGAGGGCGTGGAAGTACGTCTGATGTATGATGATGTGGGCTGCGTCAATACCCTTCCGTC
>USPJ01000098.1 GCA_900556645.1 uncultured Lachnospiraceae bacterium | reverse complement strand
CGACGAAGCCACACGAAAGCTGGGACTGCCGGGGATTACCAACGGGGTAGAAGATGTAATTGTAGCCCGTGATATTTTACTGGCAAAGGAGACAGGAGCCAGACTTCATCTCTGTCACTGTTCCACCAAAGACAGCGTGAAGCTGGTAGAATTGGCGAAAAAAGAGGGACTTCCGGTTACTGCGGAGGTATGTCCGCATCATTTCACGTTGACTAGCAGCGATATTGTGGCAGGGGATACCAACTATAAGATGAATCCGCCGCTGCGTACCGCCGAAGATGTGGAGGCACTGCGGCAGGGCTTAAAGGAAAATATTATGGATGTAATTTCCACCGACCATGCACCCCATACCAGACAGGAGAAAAATACCACCATGCAGAAAGCTCCTTTTGGAATCGTAGGACTGGAAACAGCAGCAGCTTTGACCTACACGGAGCTGGTTCAAAAGGGATATCTGACAGTCATGCAGATGGCAGAAAAAATGAGCTATAATCCGGCACAGGTGATTGGACTGGACAGGGGAAGCCTTGCAGAAGGAAAAGCCGCAGATGTGGTTATCTTTGACCCAAAAACAGAGTACACCATAGATGCCGAAACCTTTGCGTCCAAAGGAAGGAACACGCCTTTTGATGGAAGAAAGGTAACAGGCAGAGTGCGAATGACCATTTTTGACGGAAACATTGTATATGACAGCGAGACAGAATAAGAGAATACAGGAGAAAATAGATGATTAACAAACTGGTAACTAAAATTCAGAAAACAAATGCACCAATCGTAGTGGGACTGGACCCGATGTTAAATTACATTCCGGAGCATATCCAAAAGAAATCCTTTGGGGAATTTGGTGAGACGCTGGAGGGAGCAGCAGATGCCATCTGGCAGTTTAACAAAGAAATCGTGGATGCCACCTATGATTTGATTCCGGCGGTAAAACCGCAGATTGCCATGTATGAGCAGTTCGGAATCGAAGGGTTGAAAGCCTTTCAGAAAACCGTGGACTATTGCCATGAGAAGGATTTGATTGTTATTGGAGATGTGAAGAGAGGCGATATTGGCTCTACCTCAGCGGCATATGCAACGGGCCACCTAGGCAAGGTAACCGTGGGAAGTAAAAGCTATTCTACTTTTAACGAGGACTTTGCAACGGTGAATCCATATTTGGGAACAGACGGAATCAAACCTTTTGTGGATGTCTGCAAAGAGGAGAAAAAGGGTTTGTTTATTCTGGTAAAGACCTCCAACCCATCCAGCGGAGAATTTCAGGACAGACTGATTGATGGAAAACCGCTCTATGAACTGGTGGGAGAAAAGGTAGCGGAGTGGGGAGCTGACCATATGGGAGATTCCTACAGCTATATCGGTGCAGTTGTGGGAGCAACCTATCCTGAGATGGGAAAGGTGCTTCGCAAGGTTATGCCTAAGAGTTTCATTCTGGTGCCGGGTTATGGGGCACAGGGAGGAAAGGGAGCTGATTTGGTTCACTTTTTCAATGAGGACGGACTGGGTGCCATTGTCAATTCTTCCCGTGGAATCATAGCGGCATACAAGCAGGAGCAGTATGCGAAATTCGGGGCAGAGCACTTTGCGGAGGCGTCCAGAGCAGCAGTACAGGATATGATTGCGGATATTGACGGAGCATTACAGGCAGCAAAGTAGAGGAGAAGGACATGTCAGAAAAGAGCAAAGAAAAGGCAATTGTCATCCGTCAGGAGGAGATTGCCGACGGAATCTACAGTATGTGGATTAAGACGGAAGGAATTGCACAGAACGCAAAGGCAGGTCAGTTTGTTTCCGTATTCAGCAGGGATGGAAGCAGACTTTTGCCAAGACCAATCAGTATTTGTGAGTTGGATAAAAAGGACGGAGCATTGCGGCTGGTATACCGGGTGGCAGGAAAAGGAACAGAAGAGATTTCCAGCTTGACGGCGGGAAGACATATTGAGATTATGGGTCCGCTGGGAAACGGATTTCCAAAGAAAAGCAAATCCGCATTTTTAATCGGAGGAGGAATCGGTATTCCGCCGATGCTGGAACTTGCAAAAAATCTGGATTGTGAGAAGCAGATAATTCTGGGTTATCGTGACGAATTGTTTCTGACAGAGGAATTTGAAAAACTGGGAAAGGTTTATATTGCAACGGAGGACGGAAGTACCGGAACCAAAGGAACGGTGCTGGATGCAATTAAAGTAAATGAATTAAAGGCAGACATCATTTATGCCTGCGGTCCTACACCGATGTTAAAAGCGTTAAAGGAGTATGCACGGGAAGAAAAGATGGAGTGTTGGATTTCCATGGAAGAACGGATGGCCTGTGGAATCGGAGCCTGTCTGGCCTGTGTGTGCAAATCCAAGCATAAGGACAGTCATACCAACGTACACAACAAACGAATCTGTAAAGAAGGTCCGGTATTCTTAGCTGAGGAGGTGGAGCTGTAATGAATATGAAAGTAGATTTGGCGGGAGTTACCTTGAATAATCCCATTATGACAGCTTCGGGAACCTTCGGATCCGGTGGGGAATATGCGGAGTTTGTGGATTTGAACCGGTTGGGGGCAGTGGTGACCAAGGGAGTTGCCAATATTCCGTGGGAGGGAAATCCAACCCCGAGAGTGGCAGAGGTATATGGGGGTATGCTGAATGCCATCGGTTTGCAGAATCCGGGAATCGATGTGTTTATTGAGCGGGATATTCCGTTTTTAACACAGTTTGATACAAAAATTATTGTAAATGTCTGCGGAAAGACCACCGAGGATTACTGTGAGGTAGTGGAGCGGCTTTCAGACCAGCCGGTGGATATGCTGGAGATTAATATTTCCTGCCCTAATGTCAAAGAAGGGGGCATTGCCTTTGGACAGAATCCAAAGTCGGTGGAGGCAATCACAAGGGAAATTAAGAAGTATGCAAAGCAGCCGGTAATTATGAAGCTGAGTCCCAATGTCACGGACATTACCGAGACCGCGAAGGCGGCAGAGGCAGGGGGAGCAGATGTGCTGTCCCTGATTAATACACTTACCGGAATGAAAATTAATATACACAACCGACGTTTTGCCCTTGCCAATAAGACCGGAGGTATGTCCGGTCCGGCGGTACACCCTATCGCAGTACGGATGGTTTATCAGGTAGCACAGGCAGTGAAGCTGCCGATTATCGGTATGGGCGGTGTGGCAACGGCAGAGGATGCTATTGAGCTGATGCTTGCGGGAGCAACGGCAGTTTCTGTGGGAACCGCAAATTTCTATAATCCTACGGCAACCATAGATATTCTGGAAGGCATACGCAGCTATATGGCAGAGTATGAGATTTCCGATATCCGGGAGCTGATTGGAGCGGTAAAAGAATAGTTGATAATATTGAGAAGAGGTAATACAATGGAACAATACAAGCAGGAGTTTATTGAATTTATGGTAGAGAGTGAAGTTCTCAAGTTTGGAGAATTCACATTGAAAAGCGGAAGAAAATCCCCATTCTTTATGAATGCGGGAGCTTATGTAACAGGAAGCCAGCTGCAAAGACTGGGCGAGTACTATGCAAAGGCAATCCACGATAACTACGGAGATGACTTTGATGTGTTATTTGGTCCGGCATATAAGGGGATTCCTTTGAGTGTGGCAACTACCATTGCATACAGTCAGTTGTACGGAAAGGAAATCCGTTATTGTTCTAACCGAAAGGAGGTCAAAGACCACGGAGATACAGGAATCCTTTTGGGAAGTAAAATCAAGGACGGCGACCGGGTAGTGATTATTGAGGACGTAACCACTTCAGGAAAATCCATCGAAGAAACCTTCCCGATTATTCAGGCACAGGGAGATGTGACCATCGTGGGACTGATGGTATCTTTAAACCGTATGGAGCGGGGAAAAGGCGAAAAGTCAGCTCTGGAGGAAATAAAAGAAACTTATGGATTTGATGCCAATGCCATTGTATCCATGGCGGATGTGGTGGAGCATCTTTACAACCGCCCGTGTCAGGGAAAAATTGTCATTGACGATACATTAAAAACTGCAATTGATCAATACTATAAAGAGTATGGTGTAAAATAATGGAGGAAATGATATGAACGAGAAAGCGTATAAAACCATGAGCCGCAGCGGAGCGGGAACTTTGTCCGTAGGAATCATTGTAATGGTAACAGGAATTGTTTGCGGAATAATTGCGATTGTAAGTGGGGCAAAGTTGTTACATGACAAAAAAGAGATTATGTTTTAGGTGGATTCTGTTTGGATGCTATCTGCTGCTGTTAAGCTATTTTCTGTTTTTTGCAGAGATTATGGGACGCACCAATTTGACAAGAACCTATCACTATAATCTGATTCCTTTTTTAGAGATAAAAAGATTTATTGTGTATCGGGAGAAGTTGGGAATGACGGCAGTGCTGATAAATCTGCTGGGAAATGTCGCAGCATTTCTTCCGTTTGGCTATTTTTTGCCATCTCTGAGTAAGAAAAACAGGAATTTTTTGTACACCACATTATTAAGCTTTGAATTTAGTCTGTTGATTGAATGTATCCAGTTATTTTCAAAGGTAGGAAGCTTTGATGTGGATGATATGATATTGAATACCCTTGGAGGAAGTCTGGGCTATCTTTGCTTTTTGGCAATGGGAGCTCTGATGAAGAAAAATGAGAAGAAAAAGAAGAAGAAACAGAAATTATAAATTTACAGAGAAAAAGAAATCCATCCGGGGAATCTGCTCTTGCGTAGGAGCAGCACTCTCTATGCTGATTTTCATCATTATGTTGGCAAATGCCATCGGACAGTCCGGCAACGGCGGAAAATATTTAGGGAGTCTGGGAGTCATTGCACTGTTTATCGCAGTGGCATCATTTATTGAAGCAGTGCAGGCAGTTCAGGAAAAAGATACTTTTAAGACCATTCCATATCTGGGAACCGCATTGTCCGGCATTGTGATGGTGCTGTGGATTGCATTATATCTGCTGGGAATTTTGCTGTAAGAGGAAAAATTATGGATGAGATACGATTGAGACAACAGCTAGAATTTATTCTGGAACTGGATAAGATAAAGTCTATTATGCGACAGACCTATCTGGCAAACGGGACCAGAAAGGAAAATGATGCGGAACATTCATGGCATCTGGCGTTGATGTGTTTTACGCTGGCAGAGTATGCCAATGAGCCTATTGATGTGTTAAAGACCATGAAAATGGTGCTGTTACATGATGTGATTGAGATTGATGCGGGAGACACTTATGCCTATGATACCGCAGGAAATGAAACGAAGCGGCAGCGTGAGCTTTTGGCGGCGGAGCGGATTTTCCATATTCTGCCGGAAGATCAGGCGGCGGAATACCGGGCATTGTGGGATGAATTTGAAGAGATGGAAACGGCAGAGTCTAAGTTTGCAAATATGCTGGACAAAATACAGCCGTTGCTTTTGAATGATGCTTCGGGAGGAAAATCATGGAGAGAGCATGAAGTAAAGGAATCCCAGGTAGTAAAGCGGAATTCCAGAACCCATGAGGGTTCAGAGATTCTATGGGAAGAAATCAAGAAAATAATTGATAAGCATGCCAAGATGGGGAATCTTATCAAGGATATGTAGAAGGTAGAAAATATGGAATATGAAGAGATGAAAGAGCGTTATCTGTTGATGAAAGAACGGATTGCACAGATACAGACAGAGGAAAGCGTGAAACAGCCTTACCTGGATTATTTCAGAAAAGTGGCTGTTTTTGTGGCAAAATTACAGGAAACCTTTGAACTGGCAGAACTGGGTAAGCTGTCAGAAGAGTCTTTAGAAGCGGCAAA
>USPJ01000097.1 GCA_900556645.1 uncultured Lachnospiraceae bacterium | reverse complement strand
CAGAGCTGGCGAGTACTAAAAAAGAGCGGTTCATTTTTGAACCGCTCTTTAAATATCTTAATTTTTTCTTAGAATAAATCTACTCTTCCGGCGAACTTGTCATTGATGACATAGTATGCTGCCTGCTCTTCCGGTTTTAAGTAAATCTTCAGGGATTTGATCGTACCTGCTTTGTGTCCTTCCGCTACGAAGGCAGCTTTTACTCTCTCTTCTACGCTTTCAACAGATGACTGCTGTCCGTAAAACTCTACAAACACTTCGGTTGAAGACGCCTCTTTTTTGGTCGTGGTTTTTCTAGTCGTTTTCTTCTGAGCTGTCTTTTTTGCTGCTGTTTTTACCGTCGCTTTTACTGTTTCTTTTACTTCTGCTGCTTTCTCTACAACTTTCTCTTCTTCAGCTTTTACTGCAGCCTTTACTTCTGCCGGTTTTACCTCTTTTACTTCTGCAACTTTTTTTTCAGCCATTCTTCTTCCTCCTACTCACAAACTAAAAACTTTTCCATTGCACTAAGAGCTTCATCTTCATCCGAACCTTCGGCTAAGATATTTACCTTCATGCCATTGGATGGATTAAATGCCATGATTCCCATGATACTTTTTGCATTGATTTTGCAGTTATTGCTTTCTAATATAATCTCACTGTCAAACCGGCATGCTACCTGTACCAGTTCAGCGATTGGATTATCATGTTCTTTTTCCACGTCGGAAACAACAATCTCCTTTTGACTCATAATCCCACTTCCTTTATTATTTCCACTTTACTATCTTAACATCACACAGGCTTAACGCCTGTACATTTATGTAATATAGCTCATTCGGAAGGCTTTTGCAAGACATTTTCTGTATTTCCGTCATTTTCCAACAAGGATTTACACAAATCACCGAATTTTTATGCACTTTTTCGCATACATATATTCGTTTTTGCAATATTTGGAAATTATTTTGCTGCTTTTTCTGCTTCAAGTATTTTCTGGAAGTCTTTTACGTCCTTTGCAATCTCGCCACTCAATGCCAACAGACAAATTAAGTTCGGTATTGCCATCAAAGCATTTGCGATATCCGAAAAGCTCCACACAATTTCTAAAGTGGTTGTTGCTCCAACATATGCAATTAAAGAGAAAATTATACGATAAATCATATTGTATTTCGGTGTCTTTAATATGTACTCAAAAGCTTTCTCTCCGTGATACTCCCATCCCAAAATAGTGGAAAATGCAAAGAGTACAATTCCAATAGTAACCAAAATACCTCCTGCTTCTCCCAATACGGATTTAAAAGCTAAAATCGTAAGACTGGCACCGGTTACAAATCCCTCCGGGTTAGACGCCGTTACAAAGGACGGATCTGTGGTTCCCAACACTCCGCTGCTGGCAATACATAATCCTGTAATGGTACAGACCACGATGGTATCCCAGAAGGTTCCTGTCATATTGATATAACCCTGACGCACCGGATGGTCCGTCGTAGCCGCTGCTGCTGTAATTGCTGCAGAACCCATACCTGCCTCGTTAGAGAATACACCTCGTGCCACACCATAATGCATTGCATTCATCATAGATGCTGTAATGGTTCCGCAAAGTCCGCCGCCTACTGCCTCTGTGCTAAATGCCATTTTAAATATCATGGCAACTCCTGCAGGAAGATTCTGAATATTACCAATGATAACGATGATACCTGCAATAATATAGAAAATTGCCATAAACGGAACTACGATGGAGGATACTTTGGAAATCTTTTTGATTCCTCCTACAATAATCAGTAACGCCAATACGGTAATAATAATACCTGTAATTACAGGAGACACATGGAAGGTACTCTTTACCGATTCGGAAATGGAATTTGCCTGTGTCAGGTTTCCGATTCCAAAGGATGCTATTACTGCAAAAAATGCAAATAGCCACCCCAGAGTAGCTCCTACTTTTTTATTCTTAAATGCCTTTTTCATGGTGTACATCGGTCCACCGGACATCTCACCACTTTCGTTGACCTCACGATATTTGATTGCCAGCATACATTCGCTGAACTTTGAAGTCAATCCAAATGCTGCTGATATCCACATCCATACCAATGCTCCCGGTCCGCCGGCTACCATGGCCGTTGCCACACCTACGATATTTCCTGTTCCTATGGTTGCTGCAAGTGCTGTGGTTAGTGCAGAGAATGGCGATACATCTCCCTCTCCTCTGTCCTTGCTTCTAGCTTCCTTGCTGAGGGTACTCTTAATAGCATACCCCAGATTCCTCCATGTCCGAAATCCCAGCCGGAAGGTCAAAAAGATTCCCGTTCCCACCAGTAGAACCAGCATTACCGGTCCCCAGACGAAGTCATCTACTTTTGTCAAAATTTCTGATAACATTTCCATACTTTTTCCACCCTTCTAATCTCCTTCTATTTTAAAAAACGAGACTCCCCTTTCGGGGTGTCTCGTCTTTGAAAACAACTAAATTATACCATATTTTACCGGTCTGTCAATCTTTATTCCTCTTCCTTCACATAACTGTAAAAGATATTGCCGCCTGCCTCGAATGCGGCATTAGCACTCTCTGTTGACATTTTCTCTACGCTTCCTGTTTCCGGATGGCAGATTAAAATCCCTGTACTGTCATATCCCACAATCAATGTATTTCCATCCAGTATACCCAGCACCGGATTTCCCACGCTCACATAATACAACATCTCCTCTGCACTGCATCCGGTTAAATTTAAAACAATACTATTTTTTAGCGTATTGGATAAAATATTTTCCACACTTTGTCCCTCTTCCAGAAGCTGCTCCGTATTCAAGTTCTCTCCTTCCTTTGCCAGCATCAGATTCAGACATTGAGCAACAGAGCTTCCACCTGCTGCGGTGGTTCCATTTCCCAGCACATTGCTTTGAGCGGTCTTTTTGGAACGTCTCCAGATATAATTCTGTTTTCCGTCCACAACTACTCCCATTTTTCCATTTGCCGCCTGAACCACTTCTGCCGGATTGTATCCCCCTGCCACTACTCTTCCTGCAGCATAAGCATAATATTGGTTTTTATCCTGGAACTCTATCCGCACTTCCTTTGGTTTCTTTTCTACTACCTGTTCCGGCGTCAAAAGCTTCACTACCGTTTCTTTTTTACTCTCCTGTGGAAATTCCAACTGAATCAACGTCTGCTTCTTTTCGTCGGAAGTGGTGTGTACCAGCACTTGTGTATTTTCCTTCTCTTCGCTGTTCATAATGGTGTCAGACTCCGCTTCTATATAGCTGCCATTCTGATAAACAAGGCGGTCCAGATAGATGGTGTTTCCCTCGATACGAACTCCCGAAATATAGCTTCCGCCTTTTTCATAGCTTTTTAGCACCTTATGGTCTTCTTCCGAGGAAATAATCTGAACCTTATGCATAGGCATTTCTTCTCCGGTGGAAATTCCATAGATAAGGTCTTCCCCCATAAATCCAAGAGGTTTTAAACATTCCCCATTTTCCGGTTTTATCTTATAAACAGAACCGTTCTCCAAATCTTCTAAATGCAACATGTCTTTTTCTTTATAAACGAAGTATCTTCCACTATCCGATACCCCATAGGTTCCCTCTTCCAAATTCTTTTTGAGAGTGGAAACCTCCATACTATCCATCTGGATTTTGTACAGGTCTTTTCCTGCTAAAATAAAGAATTCCTTCTGATTGTTCCGGTAAGCCATTCCTCCCAAATCTTCTTTCATGACCTGATAGGATGTTTCCACCGGCAAAAACAATTCTTCTTCTGTGGTATTGGCTACTGAATCATAACGACAGACGCTGATTCCCACTTTGCCCTCATGTACGCCCCGGTTCATATATCCATATACCAGAAAATCTACGCTTCCCTCTTCGTCCACATCCACAATACGAATATCGTGCTGGTTGTAATTCTCACGTTTTTCTATCTCATCTTTTCCACGAAAACTGAAAATTTTAGCAATCTGGCCTGTGTTCTGGTTATATCCCCACAGCTCTCCTTCCTGCACAAATGCCACTGCCGTTCCGCTCTCATTGGAGACATAATTGACATTTCTTCCGCAGATGCCCAGTTGCAGATACTTGTCATTCACCGCACTTTTTTCTCCCCGGAAAATCTGATTCATTTTTCTCTCATAATCCAAAAGATAAACTCTGTTTGCGGTATGACGCACCCTATAATATTCTTCCACATTATAATATTCCGTCTGGTCTTCGCTTCCCTTTGTGGTAACTACATAATTCAGCGTAATTACATTGGCAGAGCTGCTGATTTCTTTAATGGAAGGAATCGGCGTTGCCAACTGCTCATAGTTCAATTTTCCCCATGTCAGCTGACTTAAAGAGGAATGGATGGTCACATCACTTAGAGTATTATTGTCTGCGGTGGAATCCGGCTCCAAGTAGGTTGCCAGAGTTCCTCCGGTTTCTTTGTTCATGGATTTATTATGAAAATCCATAACAAATTCCAGACTTTCATCCACATAGGAATCCACCGGTTGCATCAACCGGGTATAATAATAAATTTCTTTGCTACCCTGCTCTAATTTTAAAACAAAAAGGTATTCTTTTCCCTCTTCGATAATATTCTGTACCTTGATGTCTGCAGAAATCACTCCGTCTTTCTGGGTATAATCCGTCCACTCCTTCTCCGCTATCAGCCGCTCTCCGTCCATACTTCTGATTTCATAGGAGATTCCGTCCACTTTATCATCAAAGGTCTGTATTTTTATCGGAAGTATCCTCTTCTGATTCAGCGGTGTGATGGTGTCCCGCATGGTAGATGCCTCCATTTTGGTGGTGTAACCATACAGTTCATTTATCGGAATATCTTCTTTATATAAAGTCACAACCGGCAGGGATACCTCTCCCATATTTGTCATTAAATCTTTATTGGTACGCCCGGTCATCAGGCTTACCACTAATATGGTCACCAAAACAGCCCCCACAAGAGCCACTATCTTAATTGTTCCTTTTTTCACCTGCCTGTCCTCCTTTTTCAAAAATAGGCGGTGCCCTCCGGCACCGCTGACCTATTCATTGTATCTAGTTTTTTCTAAAAACTCAACTACTATTTTACCACCAACGGTTGCAGCGTCGATGGCGGCATCTTCTTTTGTACATCTCGTTGTACAGTAATACTTCTATCAAGTCGGAAAGTCCGTCTCCTCTCGGCGGTCTCGGACGTCTTGGAGGTCTCGGTCCCCTTGCCATTTCCTCCTCGCCGCAGCATTCGCTGGACTCTATTTCCTGCGTGGATTGATCCTGCTGTATCCGGTCCATGATATTCTGGCAAATCTTTCTCAGCATTACTTTATCCGGATATTCGTCGTACATCATGCTTCCTTCATATTCCATCCGGTCACATTCTTCCTCCACATATCTCTGAATTTCTTTCGCTTCCTGTGGATAGAGTTCTTTCATTCTCTCCAAATCTTTTTCATATTCCATATCGCTCAGATAGTTACTTTGCATCTGCATCGGATAAGGAACATAAAAAGGACTGTTCTGCTGCATGTAAAACCAAGGTTCCTTATTGCTATAATCCAAATTTCTGCTCCTGCTGAAATTATCACTATACTATATGCATACTTTGCAAAAAAGTGCCGCAATCTCTTCTTTTACAGAGACTGGTTTTTTCCTCACTGGTGCCTGTTCCCGAATCCTGCGGATAAATTCCGGCATGGTATAGGTAGGCTCCACCGGTATCTCCCATAACTCTCCGCATATTTCCGCTCCCCGCACAAAATAATCCTCCTTTGTGAGAATTTTCCCATTCGTGTGTTCTTCTATACAGGAACAGATTTTTTTCAACTCACTTTGCTTTGGAAACGCTCCGCCTTTTCCC
>USPJ01000096.1 GCA_900556645.1 uncultured Lachnospiraceae bacterium | reverse complement strand
CCAACGATATAGAAAGAGAACGTGGCATCACGATTCTCTCTAAAAATACAGCCGTATTTTATAAGGATATCAAAATTAATATCATTGACACTCCGGGACATGCAGACTTCGGTGGCGAAGTGGAACGTGTACTGAAAATGGTAGACGGCGTAGTTCTGGTGGTGGATGCTTTTGAAGGTGCCATGCCTCAGACAAAATTTGTATTGATGAAGGCTTTGGCTTTAGACCTTCCGGTGGTGGTATGTATCAACAAGATCGACCGTCCGGAAGCCCGTCCGGATGAAGTTATTGACGAAGTTCTGGAACTTCTGATGGATCTGGATGCTTCCGACGAACAGTTGGAATGTCCGTTTATCTATGCTTCCGCAAGAGATGGTTATGCCGTAAAGGATTTGTCTGATGAGCGGAAGGATATGACTCCTTTATTTGAAACCATCATCGACTATATTCCTGCTCCTACCGGGGACCCGGATGCCAACACTCAGGTTTTAATCAGTACCATTGACTACAATGAGTATGTGGGACGTATCGGTGTAGGAAAGGTGGATAACGGCTGTTTAAAAATCAATCAGGAGGCTGTGGTTGTGAACCACCACGAACCGGACAAACAGCAGAAGGTTCGTATCAGCAAATTATATGAGTTTGACGGGCTGAATAAAGTGGATGTAACAGAAGCCGGCATCGGTTCCATCGTTGCTATTTCCGGTATTGCGGATATCCACATCGGAGATACCATCTGTTCCCCGGAAAACCCTGTGGCAATTCCGTTCCAGAAAATTTCGGAACCAACCATCTCCATGAACTTTGTGGTAAATGACAGTCCGTTAGCAGGTCAGGAAGGTAAGTTTGTAACCTCCCGTCATATCCGTGACAGACTGTTCCGTGAGTTAAACACCGACGTTTCTCTACGAGTAGAGGAAACCGACAGTGCCGACAGCTACAAGGTTTCCGGCAGAGGCGAACTTCATTTATCGGTTCTGATTGAAAATATGCGTCGGGAGGGCTACGAGTTTGCTGTCAGCAAAGCCGAAGTTTTATACCATACAGACGAAAACGGAAAACGTCTGGAGCCAATGGAATTGGCTTATATTGATGTACCGGATGAATTTACCGGTTCCGTCATTGATAAATTAAGTCAGAGAAAAGGCGAGCTTCGCAACATGACACCGATTACCGGCGGCTACACCCGTCTGGAATTTAACATCCCTTCCCGTGGATTAATCGGCTACCGTGGAGAATTTTTAACTGATACCAAGGGAAACGGTATCATCAATACGATTTTCAACGGCTATGAACCATATAAAGGAGATATCCAATACCGCAAACAGGGTTCCCTGATTGCCTTTGAATCTGGCGAATCCGTTACCTATGGTCTTTTCTCCGCTCAAGAGCGTGGAACCCTTTTCATCGGACCGGGCGAAAAGGTTTACTCCGGTATGGTGGTGGGACAATGTGCAAAAGCAGAGGATATCGAACTGAATGTGTGCAAGAAAAAACACTTGACCAATACCCGTTCTTCCTCCGCAGATGAAGCATTGACATTGACACCGCCTAAGATTCTCAGTCTGGAGCAGGCATTGGATTTTATTGATACCGACGAATTGTTAGAGGTTACGCCGGAAAGTCTCCGTATCCGCAAACGGATTTTAGATCCTACCATGCGGAAACGTGCCAATATGAGAAATAAATAATATAGATATACAAAAGGGAGTTCCCGGTCATTCGGAAACTCCCTTTTTGTAGTTGTCTTTTCTATCTCAATTTATGGATATAGATGCAGTTCGGTGTCTCAATGGAAATCGGAGGATTATCCATCAAGCAGCAATTTCTCTCATATAAAATCTTAAAGGTACGAATCTCATTGGAATCATGGTTGAGACTGACAAAATGGTTCCGATCCGGCAATACTGCCAATGCCTTCGGATAGTCTCCGCTGATTCTGGTTTCCATCTTAAGCTCCAACATTCCGGTTTCTTTATCAATCTTGTAGATAACCACATCATTGATACCTACATTGGAGGCGAAGAGATACTCTCCGTCTGCGGAATGTTCAATACCGGAAGCATTACAACTGATTCCCTCTGTCTCAACTGCCGTTGATACCGTCTGAATCTTTTCAAATACCGGCTGTTCATCCTCTACTCTATATTTATAGACCTGAATCTCATTCTTCAATTCACAGAGAACATAGGCAAACCTGCCGTCGGTACTGAAACGAATCATCCTTGGACCGGAATCCAAATCACAACGCAAAATATCTGCTAACTTAATTCTTCCCCGGTTATAATCAATACGATACACCTTTACATGGTCCAGTCCGCTGTCCACGGCACAGAGAAATTTCTGATCCGGAGTGACCTTTACACAGCTTACATGGGGTCTGGAGCTTCGCTCTGCCACACCTCTTCCCAAACCTTTGTGGAAAATACCGTCTGCAATGTCCACAATGCTTCCGTCCTCCGCCAGCTTCATCATGCTGACTCTGCCATCGTGATATCCTCCTACAAAAAGATATTGATCCTTGTCATCCAATTCCACATAACAGCCCCTCATGCCTCCAATCCATTTCTCATTGATTGGCTCTAAATCTCCATCCGGCTGTATGGCAAAGGCTTCTACTCCCTCATCTGCAATAGAATAAAGAAATTTTCCACTGTTGGAAACAATTAAATCGGAAGGATTGTTGATAGGTACTACTTTTTTTTCTGTCATGGTACCTGTTTCCACATCCAAATCATAGATATGAATTCCCACGCTGTGTTCATGGGTATAAGTACCTACATATGCAACATATTTTCCCTGTTCCATGTCTACTCCTCCTCTTTTCTTCTAAGAATATCATAGAGTTCTAACTTTTCGCCCAAATCAATATATAAAACCTGCTTCGGATGAGGAGCTGATTCCATCTCCTCTCCCTCTTCATTAAAAATTTTCTGTACCGTCACTACATGATTTTCTCCGTTAGGCTTCATTACCTCAATGACCTCTCCTACGGAAAATTTATTCCTCTGTTCAATACGATAACGTCCGTTTTCATCCGGTTCTCCCACAATTCCCAGATAGGTGTATTCCTTGAGATAGGTATTGCTATCATAAATCTGTGCCGTCTCATCCGGCTTTCCGAAAAAGAATCCGGTGGTGAACTGACGATAGGTGCAGTTAGAAATCTGTTCCCGATACCAGTCCATATTCTGTTCATAGAGCTTCGGGTCCTTTTGATAGTCGTCAATGGCTTTCCGGTAAGTCCTTGCCACCGTTGCCACGTAAAGAGCAGTCTTCATACGACCTTCTATCTTGAAGCTGTCGATTCCAGCCTCCATCAGTTCAGGTATATGTTCAATCATACACAAATCCTTGGAATTAAAAATATAGGTTCCCCGTTCATTCTCATAGACCGGCATATATTCTCCCGGTCTGGTTTCCTCTACGATAGAATATTTCCATCGACAAGGATGGGTACAGGCACCGTGGTTTGCATCCCTTCCGGTAAAAAAATTACTCAACAGACATCTGCCGGAATAGGAAATACACATAGCACCATGGATAAAGGTTTCTATCTCCATGTCCTCCGGGATATGCTCCCGTATCTCTCGAATTTCTCTGAGAGAAAGCTCTCTGGCGGAAACCACCCGCTTTGCTCCCTGCTGATACCAGAAACGATAGGTTCCGTAATTGGTATTATTGGCCTGTGTGGAAATATGAATCTCTATCTCCGGGCAGATTTCCTTTGCTATGGTAAACACACCCGGGTCAGAAATAATCAACGCATCCGGTTTAATTTCCTTCAGCTCTGAAAAATAATTCCGTACACCTTCCAAATCATAATTATGAGCCAGAATGTTTGCAGTTATGTAAACTTTCACTCCATGCTCATGTGCAAAAGCAATTCCTTCCCGAATTTCCTCATTACTGAAATTTTTTGCCTTTGCTCGAAGCCCGAATGCCTCTCCGCCGATATAAACTGCGTCGGCACCAAATATAACTGCTATCTTTAATACCTCCAAACTGCTGGCAGGTACTAATAATTCTGGATGTCTCATGTCGTTCTTCCCTTCTTTACGCTGACTGTGATTCCATCCCCCACAGGCAGCACCGTTGTCACTAATTCCTCGTGATGCGTCAATTCGTACAGATATTCCCGCATCCTTTTGTGGATGGTACGATTCCTTCTGGTTACCGCAAATCTGGATTCCACAATATCTCCATCCTGCAATACATTATCGGAAATCAGAATCCCTCCCGGGGACAAAAGCCTTAAAATATCCGGCAGAAAATTCAGATACTGTCCCTTTGCCGCATCCATAAAAATAAAATCAAACGGCTCCTGCAGCGTCTTTAAAACCTGGGTTGCATCACCCTCCAACAACTCAATCATATCCTGTTTGCCTGCTCTTTTAAAGTTCTCCCTTGCAATGGGAATCCGTTTTTCATAATTCTCAATGGTGGTAATTTCACAGGGCTTTGGATTGTATTCAGCCATCAGAATTGCAGAAAACCCCACTGCGGTTCCCACCTCCAGAATCCGCCGGGGCTGCTGAAGCTGTAACATCATTTTCAGAAAACTCTGCATTTCCTTGCGGATAATGGGAACGTAATCGCTGACAGCCTCCGCCTCTATCGCATCCAGAAGCTCTGTATTTCCCCTATCCAGAGAATTGATATAGGTTACCAGCCTTTCTTCTACTATCATTTGACAACTTCCCCTTAGTCTTCTATAAAGTCCACATCAAAATCTAAAGCTCCAATCAGCTTCCAGTTGATATTCTGCACCATCCGGCACAGAGCCAGCTCCGCTGTCAAAAATTCATCTACGATAGGATTTTCCCGAAACTTTGCCAAGTCTCTTTCCATGTTATCCACGCCATGATAAAGAGCTTCATTTCCGGTATTGTTCTGTATTTTAAAATTCTCTCCCCGAAACTTGTTCAGCTTTTGTTTCAGTTGAACATCTTCGTCAATCTTTTGCTTCGCCGAGAGAAAATCTCTGTACTCCTGACTATTCTTGACTGCTTCCACTAAGCTTTCCAAACTTTCCTCTACTGTACTCATTTCCTACACTTCCATTATAATCGGCATAATCATCGGACGGCGTTTTGTCTCTCTCCATACAAATTCTCCCAGAGCATCTTTGATTTCCGTCTTTATCTTGCCCCAATCGGTAATATTTCTATCCATGCAGTATTCCATAGTCTCGTTCAGAACGGCTTTGGCATCCTCCATCAGATCCTCTGCCCCTCTCACATACACAAAACCTCTGGATACAATATCCGGACCTGCCAAGACCTGACCGGAACCTTTTTCCAAGGTCAATACTACAATAATAATTCCATCCTCCGCTAAATGCTGTCTGTCACGCAGTACGATATTTCCTACATCACCTACGCCCAATCCATCTACCATTACATTGCCCACATGGACTCTTCCTGTTACCTCAGCACTCTCTTCGTCTAATTCCAGTACATCACCGGAAGAAAGGATAAAAATGTCATCCTTAGAGATTCCCAGTTCCTCTGCCACTTTCGCCTGTGCCATCAGATGTTTATATTCCCCGTGTACCGGAATGGCATATTTTGGTTTTACCAGAGAGTAAATCAGCTTAATTTCCTCCTGACAGGCATGGCCGGAGACGTGGAGCATATCCGCGCGGTCGTAAATGACCTCGACGCCCTTGCGGAACAGCTCGTTGATGACGGGGATGCCGATCTCACCGACGGCCTGATCGATGTCCGCGGTGGTGGCGGCGGCCACCTGTAAATTGGCCAGCGTGGTGGTCTTGAACAGATCGACGGCGCTGGTCAGGCCGGAAAAGACCTTCATGAGACCCTCGTTGGCGGTGACGGCGGCGACGA
>USPJ01000095.1 GCA_900556645.1 uncultured Lachnospiraceae bacterium | reverse complement strand
TTTCTGTTATATTCTTTAATATTTTTATGGCTTTTTTCGCCTATTTTATAAGTACTACTGCATATTTCCCTTACTGGTATGATGCATATCGCAACTTTTTCCGAGATATATTCGAATCAGGTTATGGATTTGATTGGATTCTTAATTGGATATATAATCTTTCATATTTTATATTTTTATTTACCGGCATTTTATTTATTTACAAAAAGAAGGATTATAGATTCCTTATTGCTAATATCCTACTTCAGTCCATTGGTATTCTTTCTCAGCTACTACCCTTTTTTGAGTTTCGTCGTTGGATATTCTCCGATTTTTGGTGGTATGGAGACTCCCCATGGGTAAAAACCTTTTTCCACCTATTAAATCTTATTGGAGGTATTTTCATATACCGTTATTATAGAAAACACCAAAAGGCTATCGACAATGCCAGCTTTGAATCGTACTATCTTTCCTATATTATCTGCATCACAGCAGGCTTTTTCCTTGGTTTTTTAGGTGGTTATATAAGATTTGAGTTCCGCATATGGCCTATTATCGTCTAGTTCTTAATAAACACGACGAAATTTTGTAAGCCAATGGAACGTAGCAGACACGGAATCCTTCAACTATGCTTCTTCCAATGATGGTAAGGATGAGGGACACAATCTTTTAGATATCGATCCTCCAAAACAGCATGATACGGATTTGAGAGAAACGATTGGAAATATGATAACAATTCTGATAACAAAGGAGATGATGATTCTGAAGACTTTGAAGAATCTAAATAACATAAAAAAATATCAGATATTTTGCATTAACCTCATAATCTTCAATATTTTAGCATTCTTTTTCACAAGTTATACCCAAGATGAAAACATGACCTATTACTGGTATTGCAGCTATGGAGATCTTTTTCGGGAAATATTCGGTCCAGATTGCAGTTTTGATTGGATTCTCAATTTGATTCTCGATTTGATGTATTTCTTTTCATGGTTTGTATTCCTGCTTACCGGAATTTTATGTGTTTTTAAAAAGAAAAACCGAAGATTTCTGATTGCCAATATCATTCTTCAAACTCTCGGTATTCTTACTCAGATAGTGGATTTATGGGGCAACACTTTGATGTTTTCTTATTACTGGTGGTATGGCGGTACTCCATGGGTAAAAACTTTTGGTTACCTTCTAAACCTTATCTTTGGAATTCTTTTATACCGTTATTATCAAAAAAATCAAGAGGATATCGACCATACTAGTTTTAAATCTCACTACATTATATGTGTTATTTGTATTATTTTGAGTATTGTTTTAGGAATTCTATATGGTTACATATGGAATAACTATCTTGACCCGACACGTAATTGGGATGACCTCATTGATTACTCATTCCTTTACATCATGCAATATCTCTCATAATATTGAGTAACTATAAAGAGGAATGGTACAATTATCTTGACCCAACACGATTCTTTTTTGATGACTAATTTCAACCAAATCTAAATCCTTCTGTTTTGTCACCTTTCCCAACCTCCTGCATAGAATCATAGAATAGATATTCAATGTAGGAGGTCCTTATGAAACATAAACTGACTTATGTATTTCTATTGTTTTGTATGCTTCTAACCATTGTAGTGGGCTTAATTGGATGTGGGGATTCTTCAAAGGAAAATTTGACTACGGTAAAATTAAACGAAGTTGCCCACTCCATTTTTTATGCTCCCTTGTATGTGGCAATAGAAGAAGGTTACTTTGAAAAAGAAGGGATTGATTTAGAACTGGTAACCG
The DNA here is from genome assembly GCA_900556645.1 of uncultured Lachnospiraceae bacterium. The sequence goes on along the minus strand of USPJ01000095.1, from coordinate 4,122 downwards.
GATTTGGTGCAGATAAAACCATGACCGCTCTTCTTTCCGGAGAAGCAGATATCGGATTCATGGGACCGGAAACTACGGTCTATACTGCCAACGAAGGTGCCAATGATAAAGTGGTTAATTTCGCACAGTTGACACAGCGTGCCGGTAACTTTGTTGTAGCACGGGAAGATATGCCGGATTTTTCATGGAATGATTTAAAGGAAAAAACAGTTTTGGGTGGTCGTGCAGGAGGCATGCCGGAAATGGTCTTTGAATATGTTCTAAAAGAAAATGGCATTGACCCTTCTACGGATTTAACCATCGACCAAAGCATTGATTTTGGCAGTACTGCTGCCGCTTTTTCCGGCGGTTCCGGTGATTTTTCCGTTGAATTTGAACCGGGTGCGACAAATCTGGAAAAAGAAGGTGCCGGATTTGTGGTAGCTTCCGTTGGGGTGGATTCCGGTTATGTTCCATATACTGCCTTTTCTGCCAAAGAAAGTTACATCCAAAAACATCCTGAGCTTATCCAGAGTTTTACCAATGCTCTGCAAAAAGGTATGGATTATGTAAACCAGCATTCCTCTGAGGACATTGCAGATGTAATTTCTCCACAATTTAAAGATACTGACAAAAATACCATTTCCACTATTGTGGAACGTTACAAATCTCAGGATACATGGAAAAACAACCTGGTATTTTCCGAAGAAAGCTACAATCTTTTGCTGGATATTTTAGAAGAGGCAGGCGTTATTACCGACCGCCCTGCTTATAAAGAACTGGTTACCACCACATATGCCGAAAAAGCTGCAAAATAATTTCATTTTGCAAGATTTGCTGCAAAAGCAAGAGGTTCACCCTTTGATATGCTCCTGTTGAACAGGCAGAAGCTATATCTCTTGGTGAACCTCTTTTTATATAATCTAATCATGAAAATACGAATGGAAATCGATGAAAACATAACTGAAGATGAGCTGGTGATACGGTGCGGCAGTTTAAGTGACGACGTCATCATACTGCAAAAGCAGATAATAGAGGCAATGAATACAAAAATGCAGCTTCATGTGATGAAACAAAAGTCAGAGTATCTGCTGACACTTGGTGAAATATTATTTCTGGAAACAGCGGATTCCTTTGTGGCAGTGCACACCGCAAAGGATATTTTCGAGACGAAACAGAAATTGTATGAGCTGGAGGAGCTTTTGCCGGGAAGTTTTATGAGAGTGTCAAAATCTACGATCATAAACACGGCAAAGATCAGATCCATAAGCAAAAACATCACCGGCGCAAGTGCTGTTGAGTTTGCCGGCTCGATAAAAAAGGCTTATGTTTCCCGAAATTACATTAAAGCATTAATGGAAAAATTAGAAGAAAAGAGGTTAAAGAAAAATGAGTAAGAAAGATATATACTGGGGATTTATCCTTATATTGATAGCATTATATATTGTTGTAAGCAGCGTAGGTCTTCTTCCGAAACTGCCGGTTGTAAAAATTGTGTTTACCATATTATTTGCGGCATGGGCAATAAAAGGATTGTGTACATTATCATCATTTGAATTTTTCGTGCCGATCGGAATTTTAGGCTGCATGTATCAGAAAGCGCTGGGAATAGAATCGCTTGTACCATGGCCTTGGTGGCTTGCCATGATCCTTCTTGTTATTGGATTTGACATGGTTCTCAAAAATGTAAAAAAAAATAGAAAGTATAAAAAATTTCATGACAGTGTAAATGGGGGATATACACAGCAAAGTTATGCAAAATATTCCGGAAAAGTGGATAACTCGGCTGATGGAGCATATGTAAGTGTAAAAAATATGTTTTCAGAGACCAGCAAGTATGTGAATTCTACTAATTTTTCAACACCTTCGATTGGCATTGCATTATAAATAGATGCACGCATACCACCAACTGTTCTGTGTCCTTTAAGGTTTACAAAACCGTTTGCTTCCGCTTCTGCTACAAATTTAGCGTCTAATTCTTTATCGCCTGTTACGAAAGGTACATTCATGAGGGAACGGTCTTCTTTTACTACAGTTCCTTTGAACATTTCGCTCTCGTCTAAGAAATCATAAAGGATTTTGGCTTTCTTTTCGTTGTATTCTTTCATTGCCTGAAGTCCACCCTGTTTTTTCAGCCATTTGAATACTTTACCACAAATATAGATACCATAGCATGGTGGTGTGTTGTAAAGAGAATCTTTATCTGCCTGTGTTTTGTATTTGAGCATGGTAGGTGTTCCTTCCATTACGTCATCGCGGATTAAGTCTTCGCGGATAATTACGATTACAACACCGGCTGGACCTACGTTCTTTTGTACTCCACCGTAGATTACACCATATTTTTCTACATCGTGTGGTTCGGATAAGAAACAGGAGGATACGTCTGCCACCAGAGTTTTTCCTTTGGTATTCGGCAATTTTTTAAACTTAGTTCCGTAAATGGTGTTGTTCTCACAGATATATACATAGTCCGCATCCTCGGAAATTGGTAAATCGGAACAATCCGGGATATAAGAGAATGTCTCATCCTCAGAGGATGCAATCTTATTGACCTTTCCGTATTTGGACGCTTCCTGATATGCCTTCTTTGCCCACTGTCCTGTTACAATATAATCTGCCACCTTGTTTTTCATCAGGTTCATCGGTATCATGGCAAACTGCTGAGATGCTCCGCCCTGTAAAAACAGTACCTTGTAATTATCCGGGATGTCCATCAAATCCCGTAAATCTGCCTCTGCCTCTTTGATAATGGTATCATAGGCTTTGGAACGATGGCTCATCTCCATAACAGACATACCTGTTCCTTTGTAATCCAGCATTTCGTCTGCTGCTTCTTTTAATACCTCCTCCGGCAATACTGCCGGTCCTGCTGAAAAGTTATACACTCTGCTCATTTTCTGGCTCCTCCTCATATTTTCCTCTATTTATGATCCTTTTCCAAATCTTCCTCAGTAAACACTTCGCTGATTTCCGCTCCCGGTGCCACCATCGGCCACACCTTATCGTCGGAATCAATCACCGCATCAATAACTACCGGTGTCTTCATGGACAACGCCTGTTTCATTGCCTCTTCAAACTCACTCCGGGTCGTTGCCCGGATTCCCGTGGCTCCCATAGCCTCTGCCAGTTTCACAAAATCAACGGTATCATTTAATACCGTGGCGGAATATCTTTGCTCATAAAACAAGTTCTGCCACTGCCTTACCATACCCAGTACATGGTTATTGACCACCACCTGTATCAGCGGAAGCTGTTCCCGTACTGCCGTGGCAATTTCATTCATGTTCATGCGGAAACATCCGTCTCCCGCAATGTTGATAACCGTTCTGTCCGGATTTGCAATCTGTGCACCGATGGCAGCTCCCAATCCATAACCCATGGTTCCCAAACCACCGGAAGTAATCAACGTCCTCGGCTTGGAATAACGGTAATACTGGGCTGCCCACATCTGATGCTGTCCCACCTCTGTTACAATGGTGGCATCCCCTTTGGTCAGCTCATATATTTTTTCAATCATATAAGGACCGCTCAATCCCTCTTTGTGATAAGTCAAAGGATACTGTTCCTTATATTCCAAAATATGCTTCATCCAATCTTCGTGTTTCATCGGAGTTAACCGTTCATTGATTCTGGTTAAAATCTCCCGGATATCCCCCACGACACAGGCATCTACTACAATATTTTTATTGATTTCCGCCGGATCCACATCAAACTGAATAATTTTGGCATGATGGGCAAACTTTTTGGCGTTTCCAATGACACGGTCGGAAAAACGAACTCCGATGGCAATCAGCAAATCACATTCGCTGACTCCCAGATTGGAGGTTTTGGTTCCGTGCATTCCCAACATTCCGGTATAGTTCTCACTGGTTCCGTCATAGGCACCTTTCCCCATCAAGGTATCGGTTACCGGTGCATCCACCAATTCCACGAATTTTTTCAGTTCTTCGCTCGCCTCGGAGATAACTGCACCGCCTCCCACAAATATGTATGGGCGTTTTGCCTTTTTTATGTAGGTAACTGCTTTTTCGATATCCTCTTCTGTCAACTGTTCTGTCTTTCTTCCCACCGGTTCAATTACTGCCGGACGATACTCCGTCTTTCCTGCGGTAATATCCTTTGGAATATCCACCAGAACCGGCC
>USPJ01000094.1 GCA_900556645.1 uncultured Lachnospiraceae bacterium | reverse complement strand
ATCTGCCTTACAAGCAGAGGGTCACAGGTTCGAGCCCTGTAGGTCCCATTTATATCGAAATAATTGCATATGGCGAGATAGCTCAGTTGGCTAGAGCATGCGGTTCATACCCGCAGTGTCGAGGGTTCAAATCCCCCTCTCGCTACTACAATGTACAGAGTGCGGCAGAAGCCACACGAAGGGGTACACCACCACGGGTGTATTGCTTCGTGTGGCTTTTCTGCATTACAAAAAGAGGAGGAACAGATGGTAACCATTAACGGAGAACAGGTTTTAGCGGCAGGCAAACGATTATCCGAATATCTCACGGAACAGGAATACAATGTAAAACGGATTGCGGTGGAGAGAAACGGAGAGATTGTTCCAAAGGCTCAATATGAGGAAACCATATTGCAGGAGGGAGATACCCTAGAAGTGGTAAGCTTCGTGGGAGGGGGCTGATGACATGGAGATACCGAAGAGAGAAGAAATACAAAGTGCATTGGAAATGCGGCACACCAAGCCTATTCAGGAGAAAATCAGCAAGGCACAGGTGGCAGTCTGCGGACTGGGAGGCTTAGGCTCTAATATTGCCATCGCCTTGGCGAGATGCGGTATCGGAAAGCTGCACCTGATAGATTTTGACTGTGTGGATTTAACCAATCTGAACCGTCAGCAATACGGTATCCGCCAGTTGGGAATACCAAAGCCGGAGGCCTTGAAAGCAGAACTGTTGGAGATAAACCCATATCTGGAGATTGCTACGGATTGGGTAAAATTGACAGAAGAAAACATGAAGGAAATCCTGCAAGAGAATTATATATGTGAAGCATTTGATTCGCCGGAACAAAAGGCAATGCTGACCAATCTCGTGTTGGAGTATATGCCGGAAAAATATCTGGTGGGTGCCTCCGGGATGGCGGGTTACGGAAGAAACAACGAGATTGTAACCAGACAGATTCTTCCCCGGTATTATCTGTGCGGGGATGGAGTTTCCGGCTTAGAGGAAGGAAGAGGACTGATGGCACCGCGGGTTATGCTGTGTGCGGCCCATCAGGCAAATCAGATATTGGAACTATTGATAGAAGCAGAGGAAGAACAAGTATAGAAGAAGGAGAGCAAGCATGAAAAAAGAAGATACGTGGATGTTGGGAGGAAAGGAATTTCACTCCAGATTTATTTTAGGTTCCGGGAAATATTCCATGGAGCTGATTAAAGCAGCAGTAGAAAATGCAGGAGCGGAAATCATTACTCTGGCAGTTCGCAGAACCAATACCAAACAGAGTGAAAATATCTTAGATTATATTCCAAAAGAGGTGACACTTTTGCCCAATACCTCCGGTGCCAGAAATGCCGAGGAAGCCGTAAGGATTGCCAGAATGTCCAGAGAGCTGGGATGCGGAGATTTTGTAAAGGTGGAAATTATGAAGGACAGCAAATATTTGCTGCCAGACAATGTAGAAACCGTAAAGGCAACGGAAATGTTGACCAAGGAAGGCTTTGTAGTATTGCCTTATATGTACCCGGATTTGTATACCGCAAGGGATCTGGTCAATGCGGGAGCCGCAGCAGTGATGCCGTTGGCGTCCCCAATCGGTTCCAATAAGGGACTTGCCACAAAGGAATTCATTCAGATTCTCATAGACGAGATAGATTTGCCAATCATTGTGGATGCTGGAATCGGAAAACCGTCACAGGCCTGCGAGGCAATGGAAATGGGAGCAGCGGCTATTATGGCAAATACCGCCATTGCCACCGCAGGAGATATCCCGGCAATGGCAGGAGCTTTCAAAAATGCCATTGAAGCAGGACGGGCAGCCTATCTGTCAGGATTGGGAAGAGTGTTAGAGCGTGGGGCTTCAGCCTCCGACCCATTGACAGGATTTTTAAGGGATTAGAGGTGGAGCAAATGAGTCAAAACCAGTTTTTTGTGGATTCGGACAAATTAAGTGAAAAGGCATTGGAAAAGAAACACCGTCTGGAAAATGACCCGTCCTCCAGAGCCAATCATATGGAATATATGGAGGGAATGGAGCAGATTTCTTCAGATATTATGGAAAAGGTTCTGGAACAGATGGAAGGCTATACCTATGAGGATTATACCGGGGAGGATGTAAAAAGAGCCTTGATGCATGAGACCTGCAGTATTGAGGATTTTAAGGCATTGCTTTCTCCGGCAGCCCTGCCGTATCTGGAAGAAATGGCACAGAAGGCAAAATGGGAAACCAGCCGTCATTTTGGAAACACTGTGTATCTGTTTACACCCTTATATATTGCCAATTACTGTGAGAATTATTGTGTCTATTGCGGATTCAACTGCTACAACGATATTCAGCGGAAAAAGCTGACCATGGAAGAAATCGAGAAAGAGATGAAGGTTATCGCAGATTCCGGTATCGAAGAAATTCTGATGCTCACCGGAGAGAGCCGCAGCATGAGTGATGTTCGGTATATAGGGGAAGCCTGTAAGCTGGCAAGAAAATATTTCCGAAATGTGGGTTTGGAAATCTATCCGGTAAACAGTGAGGAATACCGTTATCTCCATGAGTGCGGTGCGGATTACGTGACCGTTTTTCAGGAAACCTACAATGCGGACAAATACGAAACCCTTCATCTTATGGGACATAAACGGGTCTATCCCTATCGTTTTGAGGCACAGGAGCGTGCCATACTGGGAGGTATGAGAGGTGTAGGCTTTTCTGCGTTGCTGGGACTGAGTGATTTCCGAAAGGACGCTCTGGCAACAGCCCTGCATGTCTATTATTTGCAGAGGAAATACCCTCATGTAGAGTATTCCCTGTCCTGTCCGAGACTGCGTCCGATTATCAACAATGATAAAGTCCAGCCTTTGGATGTTCATGAGAGGCAGCTTTGTCAAGTGCTTTGTGCCTATCGTATTTTCCTTCCTTATGTGGGAATTACTGTATCCTCCAGAGAGGAAAAACATTTCCGTGATGGCATCGTAAAGATTGCGGCAACCAAGGTGTCAGCCGGAGTTTCCACAGGAATCGGCGACCATGAAAGCAAGTATAAGGGAGAAGAGGATACAGAAGCGGGAGACGAACAGTTTGAGATTGCGGACGCCAGAAGCTTTGACGATATGTACAAGGATATGGAGGAGGAAGGCTTACAGCCTGTGTTAAATGAGTATGTCTATGTATAAAAACATCTGTGTAACCAACCGCCATCTGGTGGAAGGAGATTTCTTGAAGCAACTGGCGAAGGTGGCAGAGGGCGGCTGTGATGCCATCATTTTAAGGGAAAAGGATTTGTCGGAAGCAGAGTATGAAAAGCTGGCGGAGCAGGCTTTAAAGGTGTGCGAAATACACGGAACCAAATGTATTCTGCACACTTATATAGAGGCAGCCATCCGACAGAAAGCAGAGGCGATACATCTTTCCTTTCCGGTGTGGGAAAAAATAAACGAGATACAAAAGCAGAAGTTTTCACAGATTGGCGTTTCCATTCACTCGGTGGAAGAGGCAGTGGCGGCGGCAGAGCAGGGAGCGGATTACCTTACCGCCGGACATATTTTTGCCACGGACTGTAAAAAGGGAGTTCCACCCAGAGGATTGGGCTTTTTGAGGGAGGTCTGTCAATCAGTATCCATTCCGGTCTATGCCATCGGCGGTATACAGGAGGAAAATGTAAAAGACTGTATCGAAGCGGGAGCAGCCGGAGTATGTCGGATGTCCTTTTATATGAAGAAATGCACAGTCTGGTGGAACAGTTGGCAAAATTAGAGGGATAAAAAACAGAATAATAGTTGACAGGTGTCATAGAATGTAATATAGTGTACTTATCAAATAAGTACACTATATTACATTCCGGAGGTAAAAAGTGGAAATCATTATCAGTTCAAATACGAATAAACCAATCTATGAGCAGATTACCTCACAGATAAAGGCAATGGTCATGAACGGAGAATTACAGCAGGGAGAGCCGATTCCCTCCATGCGGTCACTGGCAAAATCTTTACATATCAGTGTGATTACCGTTCAAAAGGCTTATGAGGATCTCCAAAGAGATGGTTTTATTGAAACCACGGTAGGAAAGGGCAGCTTCATATCGGGAAGCAGTAAAGAATTCTACCAGGAAGAGCAGCAGAAGCTCATAGAGGAGCATTTACAGGAGGCAGCCGATAGGGCGAAACGATGTGGAATCGGATTGGAAAAATTACAGGAGCTTTTGCAATTATTCTATGAGGAGGACGAATCATGAATGATGCACTGAAAGTAGAGCATGTGAACAAAACCTATCCCGGTTTTTCTCTGACCGATGTATGCTTTGAACTTCCAAAGGGAAGTATCATGGGACTTGTGGGAGAAAACGGAGCGGGAAAAAGTACTATCATAAAAATATTGCTGGGTCTGGTACAGAAGGACAGCGGTGAAGTACAGATTCTGGGGGAGAGAGATTTGGAAAAGAACAAATACGTGAAAGAGGACATTGGTGTCGTCTTTGATGAAATCAATTTTTATGAAACACTGACCCCTGTAAAGGTAGAAAAAATCTGTAAAAATGCCTACAAAAATTGGGACAGTACAGCCTACGCTTCATATCTGGAGCAGTTTTCGCTGCCGAAGGACAAAGAGATTAAGACTTTTTCCAAGGGAATGCAGGTAAAGCTCTGTCTGGCAGTTGCCATGTCCCATCAGGCAAAATTACTCCTTTTGGATGAGCCTACCAGCGGTCTGGATCCTATTGTGCGGGAGGAACTGTTGGATATTTTCTTGGAATTTGTTCAAGATGAAGAGCATGCTGTTTTGTTATCCTCCCATATTACCACAGATTTGGAAAAAATTGCGGATTATATTACTTTCCTGCACAAGGGAAATGTAATTTTTTCCACTTCAAAGGATGAATTGATTTATCACTATGGTTTGGTAAAATGCAAAGAAGCATTGTTCCGTCAGATGGATAGAGGGGATATTCTGGCATATCGGAAGTTGGATTACAGCTATGAAGTATTGGTGGCAGACCGGGAGATGGCAGGAAGGAAATATCCCGAAGCGGTAATAGACCCGGCAACCATAGAGGAAATTATGCTTTTATATGTAAAGGGGGAAAAGCCATGAAAAGCGTAGTCTTAAATGATTTATATAATATCAGCCACAATGCAAAGCAGATGATATTTCTGTTGGTGTTCTGGGCAGTCTGCTTTTTCACATCTATTGATAAGGGCGGTTATATCGTATTGTGTGCCATACTGGCATCTATGATGACTATCACCACCTTTAGCTTTGATGAGAAATGCGACTGGGCAAAATATGCTTTGGTTATGCCTAATTCCAGAAAAGGCTATGTGGCAGCAAAGTATCTGAGCAATCTTATTTTTTCTATGGCAGGAATCCTCTGGGGAATGGTTATTACCACGGTAGTATGCCTGATAAAAGGTAATTTTGACATATTACAGATACTCTTCTGTGCCTATGGGGGAATTGCCATTACCGTATTGTTAAGCTGTGTATGGATTCCGCTTTTGATGAAATTTGGAGCGGAAAAGAGCAGAATGATTATGATTGCGGTGGTTGTATTGCCGGTACTGTTGGTGGCATGGATAGGAAACGAGATGAGTAAGCGGGGAATGCTGCCGTCTACGCAGACGTTGAAAATGATAGCATATATCAGTCCTTTACTGTTGATTTTGTTGGTGGCGGTGACCATGTCTATTTCCATAAAAATTTTTCAGAAAAAAGAATTTTAAATTTTAAAGGGATAGACATAAGGGGAATATTTGTGATATAAAATAGTATTAGATGGCAGATCATGCGGCTGCAGGATGTTTTTTGGAGGGAAGACATGAAGAACAGAGGCATGAAGGCAATAGCCTGTCTCTTCTTAGCAGTTGTCATCGGGTTTGGGGGAACCTTGACAGCATTTGCAGAAGAAGAACAGACAACGACTACTTATACAAACGCATCAGAGTTGGCAAAGTTTACGTTT
>USPJ01000093.1 GCA_900556645.1 uncultured Lachnospiraceae bacterium | reverse complement strand
CCTCACTACCTACTTTTCCGGTTTGTTTTCCCGCAGCTTCAAGATTCCATGATAAGCGGCTTCCTGCTCTGCTGACTTTTTGGTTCTTCCTTCGCCGGTTCCGATAACCTGCTCCCCTATCAGGGCTTCCACTTCAAAGAGCTTGTCGTGATCCGGTCCTGTTTCTGCAATGATACGGTATGACAGTTCCTCCTTGAACTCAGCCTGCACGATTTCTTGCAGGATAGTTTTGCTATCATAAAAGAGCTGCTTATGCTCAATATCCGTCAAAATAAATCTTAGGATAAACTCTTTTGCACTAGCAAAACCACCATCCAGATAAATGGAACCGATCAGTGCCTCCAACGCATCGGAAAGAATGGATTTTCGTTTTCTGCCCCCTGTCATATCCTCGCCTTTTCCCAAGAAGAGATATTTTCCCAAATCCATCTCTTTGGTACAAAGTGCCAAGGTAGGCTCACATACAATGCTGGCACGCAATTTTGTCAAATCTCCCTCCGGCATTTTCGGATAATTCTGGAACAAAAACTCGCTGGATACGATTTCCAAAACAGCATCCCCCAAAAATTCCAATCTCTCATTATCTGATAATTTGCTCATATGCTTTTCGTTGGCATAGGAGCTGTGTGTCAATGCCTGACGAAGCAAGTTTTTGTTCTTAAAACGGTAACCGATTCTCTCTTGCAGCTCGTCCATACTTTTCTGACCTTGATACATAGTTCTCTCCCTTTCTACTAAAATAATGCAAGAAAAAGCCCTTTGAAAAAGAAAGGGCTTTTTACACATTCTTTGTTCAATTATGCTAACGCATTTTTTATCTGCTCTACGGCATCGCCCACCGTCACGATTTTCTCTGCATCTTCATTTGCGATTTCTATATCGAACTCCTCTTCCAATCCCATAATAATCTGGAATACGTCCAATGAATCTGCTCCTAAATCGTCGGTAAAAGTGGTCTCCATTGTAATCTCATTCTCATCAACATTTAATACCTCTGCAATGATTTTTTTGATTTTTTCAAATTCCATGATTCTTCCTCCTCTATGACTCCTCTGTTATCTTATCTGTAATATATGTCTTTATTTTTTGATTGATTTCCTGTTCTTTAAATGCCACACACTGCATAATTGTATTTTTCACTTCTTTTGCTTTCGCACTTCCATGGGTTTTTACCACCAGTCCGTTTAATCCCAAAAGGGGAGCTCCGCCGTACTGGGTTGCATCAAACCTCTTTAGTGTATCTTTTAATGCAGGTTTTACCAGCAATGCTCCTATTTTACTCTTCAAGCTGGACAACATGCCCTGCTTAATGGTACCCATCAAGGTTGAGGAAAGACCCTCATATAATTTCAGAATTACATTTCCGGTAAATGCCTCGCAAACGATGACATCTGCATCTCCCCGAGGAATATCCCGTGCCTCAATGCTTCCCACAAAATTAATGTTTTCACATTCCTTTAAAAGCGGAAATGTCTCTTTGACCAAAGCATTTCCCTTTTCCTCCTCTGCACCGATATTCACAATGGCAACTCTCGGATTGCGGATACCCAGAATATGTTCCATATAAATAGAACCCATCTGTGCAAACTGCACCAGATGACTTGGTCTTGCATCCACATTGGCTCCACAGTCTATCAAAATAGACACGCCGTTTTCTGTGGGAATCAGCGGTGCCAGCGGTGGTCTCTCAATTCCTTTGATTCTGCCCACAATCACTTGTCCGCCTACCAGAATTGCTCCTGAGCTTCCTGCTGAGACAAAAGCATCTGCCTCTTTATTCTTTACCATATTCATTCCAACTACAATGGAAGAATCCTTCTTCCTTCGTATTGCCATTACAGGCGGCTCGGCTGTCTCAATGACTTCCGTCGCATTCACAATGCGAATCTGCTCTTTCCTGTATGTATATTTTTCTAATTCTTCTGTGATAACGTCCTGTTGACCAACCAAGATAATTTCAATATCTTTTCTTTCGCTAATTGCGTCCATGGCACCCTTGATAATCTCTCCCGGTGCGTTGTCTCCGCCCATGGCGTCCAGCACAACCCTGACCATTTCCTGCATAGGACTATCCTCCTTACTCTTCCATTACATAAAAAAATATACTATATCTATTTCTATAAATCAACCAAAATAAACTATGTTTCGTAAAAATCCTGATTCCGCTCATCCTCTGCTTTTCTATCTTCTTCACTCATATATTTCCGAAATACGGATTCTAAAATCACTTCCAGATACCATCCACACAACAGAGGGACAATTACCAGTGAAAAAGGAGTCAGCCAGACCAAAAAAGCAGAAATACCAAACACCAGCAATACCAATAGGGTTTTTGCCATATTTGCAAACATAAACAAAATACTGTTTTTCAATACTGCCTTGGTGGTATTTTCAAATCTTGCCAGATAAGCAAAGGTATAAACTGCCCATAAAACTAAAATCACAAACAAAACAGCGAAAAACAGATAGCTCATTCCATATCCCGCCCCTTCTGCCGCTGCCTGATACATCACATAGATATCTATTGCCAAAACAGCACCGATGGCAAGAAACAACAGCCAGCAAAGTGTGGCCTGTTTAAAGTTTTCCTTCCACGCCCGTTTATATTCTGCCCAGAGGTAGCCTCTGTCCTGTTTTAAAACCTTCCGCAACGTATAATAAAAAGCCGTCACAGAAACGCCGATGGTAATCACCGGCACACAGCTTATGAGAAACAACAGGTTCAACAACAGGCTGTCTGTGAATTTTCCTAATACAGTAAGCAATTTATTTTCATGGTTGTTCATAGTCTACCTCGCATGTTTTACATTTGAATTTTTCTCTAAGAAAAAAAGGAGTGTTTTTACAAACACTCCCATTTGCGGTCGATTAATCCTGAGGAATAATTTCTCTTTTGTTGTATGAGCCACAGTTTTTGCACACTCTATGAGGCATCATTAACTCTCCGCATTTGCTGCATTTTACCAGATTCGGAGCAGTCATTTTCCAGTTAGCTCTTCTTTTATCTCTTCTTCCTTTAGAGGATTTGTTTTTTGGACAAATTGACATTTGGTTACACCTCCTTAAATTTGTTAAACACATCTTGGATAACTGCCATTCTTGGATCGAGTTCTGTTTTCTCACAATCACAGGTTTTATGGTTCAGATTCTGTCCGCATTTTTTACAAATACCTGCACAGTCTTCCCTGCACAAAACCTTCATGGGCCAGTTAACCAAAACTTCATCATAAATGATTCTATCTAAATCAAGATGAAATCCAATCATGTAGTCTGCTTTTTCCATCTCTTCTTCATCGACTTCCTGTTCTTCAACATGAATCGGAATCTCCTTATCGATGTCAAGACGGAGCGTTGTCTCCACATCTTCCAGACAACGGTCACAAGGAATTGCTATTGTAAGCTCTGTACTTCCACGAATAAGCAGCCGCTTGTTCTCTTCGTTTAAAATATGAAGTACCACATCTTCCTTCTTTGTAATAGGAAAACTTCCCAGCTTCGAGTCGAATGACACCATTTCCACAGGAACTTTCTTGGTAATCTCTTTATTCGCAACGGATAAAATGTCTGTTAAATCAACTTTCATCTTCTTCTCCTATTCACACCTAAACAATTATACATAGATGATTTCTATTTGTCAACTATATTTTGGTGGATAATTACTTTAACAAAGCCACGGTTTCTCTTGCAATGGCAAGCTCTTCGTTAGTCGGAACAGCTAACACCTTTACTTTGGAATTTTCTGTGGAAATAATCAAATCTTCTCCACGCTTTTTATTCTCCTCTGGATTCAATTCTACACCCAGATATCCCAGATTTGCACAAATCTTTTCACGAATCATTCCGGAGTTCTCACCTAATCCTGCGGTAAAGCAGATAGCATCTACACCGTTCATAGCCGCCGCATAGGCTCCGATATAGTGGATGACACGATAACAGAACAGCTCCTGTGCCAAATCCGCTCTCTCGTCTCCTGCCTCTGCAGCCGCCTCAATATCTCTGAAATCGCTGGATACGCCGGAAACACCATAGACACCGGACTCTTTATTTAAAACATTTAACACCTGATGAATGTCAAAGTTTTCTTTTTCCGCGATATATTCCAATACGGAAGGATCCACATCACCGGAACGGGTACCCATAACCAATCCTTCCAACGGAGTCAGTCCCATGGACGTATCTACGGACTTACCATTTTTCACTGCACATACAGAGGCACCGTTGCCCAAATGACAAACGATGGTCTTTAAAGAGTCATATGGTTTTCCCAACAGTTCTGCCGCACGTTTGGAAACATAGCTGTGACTGGTTCCGTGGAATCCATATTTACGAACCTTGTACTGCTCATAGTATTTGTAAGGAATACCATACATATACGCTTCTTTTGGCATCGTCTGATGAAATGCTGTATCAAAAACGGCTGCCATTGGAACACCCGGCATTAATTCCTGACAAGCTGCAATTCCGATTAAATTTGCCGGATTATGAAGTGGTGCCAGTTCACTGACATTCTCGATTGCCGCAATTACCTCTTCGTTAATTAAAGTAGATTCTGTAAATGCTTCTCCACCGTGTACTACACGATGTCCCACTGCTGAAATCTCATCTAAAGAAGCAATGGCACCAGTTTTTGGATTAATCAATGCTTCCAGTACCATTTTTACTGCTTCTGTGTGGGTAGGCATTGCTTCTTCTGTTACTTCTTTCTCACCACCCGCACGTTGGTACACTAACCTTCCGTCAATTCCGATTCTCTCACAAAGTCCCTTAGCCAACACAGACTCTGATTCAGAATCAATCAACTGAAATTTTAAAGAACTGCTTCCACAGTTAATCACTAATACGTTCATCCTTTTCCCTCGTACTTTCTTTTTATTTACGCTCTCTTCTTTCGGGAGTGTGAATCGTCCTTATTATAATCCTATTTTTTGTTCTGTACAAGGGATTTTATAGAATCCTTGCTCAATTGTTGTGTTGACATTATTTATTCATTTCATCAAAGACAAAATAACACTTAGATAGGTTCTTTCGTACACACTTTCTTCTTGGAATAATAGCTGCGAATTACTTTTGATGATATACCTTGTATATCCTAGAATAAAATCTTTAGAATTTTAGATTTGTGCAGACTCTTCCTGCATTTTAGATACGAACTCCTCTACGGAATCCACCTGTGCTGCCAGTTTCGTCCAGTTTTTCAGAACTTCTATATGTCTCTCTGACAGGATACGCTCTCTCACATCCTCCGGCACAGTTCCGTAAACCTCTAAAAAAGTTAAAACTGTCTCTGCGATACCTTCAGTTATTCCTTCGGCTTTTCCTTTTGATTCTCTTCTCTTTAACAATTCCTCAAATGTCATATACTTTGCCTCCAGACCCCGCCATCGTTTTAATGCTGTGACTTTCTCATGCAGACGTTCAATGGAATCATCCTTTATCCCTGAAACATAATCATCCGTGCTGTTTTCCACATATTTCAAGAAATGAATTAATTCCTTCGGTACCTCTTTTTCATTCTTTCCCTTAGTATTTAGGAATATCTTCCGGGTCTCATCCCCCAGTTTGATATTTCGCTCTAAACACCTTTCCTCAAAGGTATATCGGTAAAGCCCCTCTCCGAATGGATCAAATGTACAGATAAAGATTACATATCCGGGTTTCAAATCGTTAAAATCATCTCCCGGTTTCAAAGATGACACATCCATTTCTGCCTGATGGTAACGGCTTCTCTTTGCCAGATTCCCTTCATTTTCGTTTTGTGCTTCCACATTATAATTGACCTGCAGCTCGTCGCTGGCGTAAATATCTAACCTCACACTGCGAAACTCTGAACTAATCAGTATGCTGTGTTCTGCATGTACTTTTACCTTTGGCACTTTGTTTCCTAAGATAATCTCCAACACCAGTTGACAGATTTCCGGGTCTTCCAATGCTGCTGCAAATAAAAATGAATTACTTAAATCCAGTTCCTGTAGTGTTTTTTTCATGGTTCCTCCCGTCTTTGTGCACAGAAAGAACCTATCTATAATTCGATTATAGCGAGAA
>USPJ01000092.1 GCA_900556645.1 uncultured Lachnospiraceae bacterium | reverse complement strand
CCGGAACCGGAGCTGCTCCTGTAATCGCCGGTGCGGCGAAAGAAATGGGTATCCTGACTGTCGGTGTTGTTACCAAGCCTTTCCGTTTTGAAGCTAAGACTCGTATGAATAATGCACTTGCGGGAATCGAGAATCTGAAGAAAGCAGTTGACACTTTAATTGTCATCCCGAATGACAAGTTACTTGAGATCGTTGACAGAAGAACAACCATGCCGGAAGCACTGCGTAAGGCTGATGAGGTTCTTCAGCAGGCAGTACAGGGTATCACAGACCTGATCAATCTGCCGGCACTGATCAACCTTGACTTTGCAGACGTACAGACTGTTATGACAGACAAGGGAATCGCTCACATCGGTATCGGTGAGGCAAGAGGTGATGACAAGGCTATGGAGGCTGTTCAGCAGGCTGTATCCTCTCCGCTTCTTGAGACTACCATTGAGGGTGCATCTCATGTTATTATCAATATTTCCGGTGATATTTCCCTGATGGATGCCAACGATGCGGCAAGCTACGTTCAGGATCTTGCAGGAGATAATGCAAATATCATCTTCGGTGCGAAGTATGACGAGACCATGACAGATGAGGCAACCATCACAGTCATTGCAACGGGACTTGAGACACCGTCCGCAAGCAAAATTATGCCGAACCTGAAATATCAGCCGACCCAGACACCGACCAGACCGGTGACTTCCGGCTATACGGCAAGACCGCAGACCACTCAGACAGCGGTACCGCCGACCTCTCAGGCACAGCAGATGCCAAAGACTACATTAAACGGAATCCAGAAACCGGCAAATCCGGTAAGCAATGTACCGGAGAAGGATATCCAGATTCCGGCATTTCTCAAGAATACAAGAAAATAATTGACACATATAAGGTATCACAGACGCCATCTTAAGATGGCGTCTTTTTTTGCGAAAAATCTGTCAAAAAAAGAGGATGAAAGGGCAAAAGACGGGGTATGGTTTTGACAAAAACCGAAAGGCTTTTCCGCTATAATGAACTCATCTGTTGAAGTGAGGGAAGCGGAGGTGAAAAGTGCATTATGAATTCTATTTAGATGTCTATGTTATGACAAACTTTTTTTTCGACTATCTGACCCTTTTGACCATTCGGGAACTGCGGAGCAAAGGGGGTTCCATGAAACGTCTGGCGGTTGGGGCTTTGTTTGGAGTGGTTTGCAGCACTTTTCTGATGCTGAAAAGCAAAGGGGCATTGTGGTATTTCCTAATCGTACATCTTATGGTAAATCCGCTGATGGTTTATATAAGCTTTCGACAGAAACGATGGAAGGAGTTTTTAACAGACTATGCAATCTGTTATGTTTTAATTCTTCTGTTGGGCGGTATTGTCAGTTGGGTTGCTCAGAATAGCTTTTTGGGTCAGTATCTGTGGATGGTGGCAGGGGCAGCGGCTCTTATGATGACAGTCGTAATGATTCTCTATAGGAGCGGAAGAGAAGAAGAACAGATTTATGATATCAGAATACAAAAAGGGGAGACTGTGTTGGAGGAAAAGGGATTTTACGATACCGGAAACCTTCTGATGGACCCCTATTTAAAAGTCCCGGTCAGTCTGATAGGGAAAAACACGTTGGAAAAAATAGAAGGTGTAAGAGAGCTTCCTTTCCGTTATATTCCCTTTGTATCTTTGGGAAAAGAACACGGAATCGTCAAGGCGGTTACACTGGATGTATTGTATATACAGATGAAAGAAAGGGAAGTTGTGGTAAAACCGGCAGTTTTCGCCGTGGTGGAGGATGAATTTTTAAAAAGTAATGAGTATCATGTAATTTTAAACGGGAGATTAAAATAGAAGGAGCGAAGAAATATGTACATAAAAATGAACTTACAGAATCGCATGGGAATTCGGATTATGCCGTCAATTTACAGTCTGTTTGTAAAAAAACAGAATGAGGTGCATTATATAGGAGGCAGTGAAGTACTTCCGGCACCTTTGGATTCCATCGCAGAGGCACAGTATATTGACGGACTGGTCAATGGTGAGGTGGAGGAACTAAAAGAGGCACGTTCCATGCTGATAGAACATAATCTGCGGCTGGTGGTCTATATTGCAAAGAAATTTGACAATACGGGAGTGGGGGTGGAAGATTTGATTTCCATAGGAACCATCGGTCTTATTAAATCCATCAATACCTTCAACCCGGAAAAAAATATAAAACTTGCCACATATGCGTCACGGTGTATTGAAAATGAGATACTGATGTATCTTCGCAGAAATAATAAGACCAAGCTGGAGGTAAGTATTGATGAGCCGTTGAATGTGGACTATGACGGAAATGAACTGTTGCTTTCCGATGTACTTGGCACGGAAGAAGACATTATTTACCGGGATATTGAAAATGAAGTGGAGGAACAGCTTCTAAGAGAAGCTATTAAAAAGCTGTCTAAAAGGGAGCGGACAATCGTGGAGCTGCGGTTCGGTCTGGGAACCCAAAACGGAGAAGAGATGACCCAGAAAGAAGTAGCGGATTTACTGGGGATTTCCCAATCCTATATTTCCCGATTGGAGAAAAAAATCATGAAGCGGCTGAAAAAAGAGATTGTAAAATTTGAATAAAATATTTGAATTGCATATACAATTAGACAAAAGATATGATATAATGAGCGCAAGCGAGCTTGGGAGAGCGAAGCTCTCACACAACGAGCGGCGAATGTCGATCGTGAGCTATGCTCACGCTATAATAAAAAAGGAGAAGAGCCTATGAAATTGGAGTTTTTGGGAGCAGATCATGAGGTGACCGGAAGCTGTCATTATCTGCAAATAGGGAAGATACATATATTGATTGACTGCGGAATGGAGCAGGGACCGGATTTATATGTGAATCAGGAAATACCGGTAAATGCGGCAATGATAGACTATGTGTTGATTACCCACGCACACATTGACCACTCGGGATTGCTGCCGTTGTTATACAGTCATGGATTTCGGGGAAAAATCTATGCCACCAATGCCACCACGGAATTGTGTGGGATTATGTTAAAGGACAGTGCCCATATTCAGCAATTTGAAGCAGAGTGGAAAAACCGGAAGGCGAGACGTTCCGGTAAACCGGAAGTAGTGCCTCTTTATGATATGAACGACGCTTTGGGCGTGTTGGAGCATTTCATTCCCTGTCCATACAATACGAAAATAGAGGTTGCACCGGAGCTTACCATCCGATTTGTGGATGCGGGCCATCTGTTGGGTTCCTCTTCCATCGAGGTATGGGCAGCGGAGGAGGAAACACAGACCAAATTAGTATTTTCGGGGGATATCGGACATGGAAACAAGCCGTTAATCAAAGACCCGCAGTTTATTGAAGAAGCGGATTACGTCATTATGGAATCCACCTATGGAGATAAGCTACATGAGACATCCATAGATTATGCCAAGGCTCTGGCAGAGGTGGTTACAGAGACCTTCGGCAGAGGGGGAAATGTGGTGATTCCGGCATTCTCCGTAGGAAGAACCCAGGAGCTGCTTTACTTTTTCCGAAAGATAAAAACGGAAAATCTGACACCCCAGTACCCGGATTTTGAGGTGTATATCGACAGCCCACTTGCGGTGGAGGCAACCAATATTTTCCATAAGAATATTGAGGAGTGTTTTGATGCGGAAGCACTGGATTTGGTCAGTCGGGGAATCAACCCTATCCGGTTTGAGGGATTGCGGGTAGCGGTAACCAGCGAAGAGTCCAAGATGATTAATTTTAACGAAAAACCCAAGGTTATCATTTCTGCCTCGGGTATGTGTGAGGCAGGAAGAATCCGCCATCATTTAAAACACAATCTCTGGCGTTTCGATTCAACGGTGGTGTTTGTAGGATTTCAGGTGCCGGGAACACTGGGAAATTCTCTGTTAAACGGGGCAAAGGAAGTCCGCCTTTTCGGAGAGACTATTGAGGTCAATGCAAAAATTCTGAATCTGCCGGGCTTAAGCGGTCATGCGGATAAACGGAAACTGACCGACTGGATTTGTGCCTTTCAAAAGCCTTGGGACTACAGCGGAAAACCCTCCAATATCAACGGTTTGATCCGTTTGGATTATGCTCCCTACTGGATGGCGGCAGGACTGATTTTTGAAAAAATCCTAAATATCCCGGATTCTGTTTAGCAGATGTCCGGGATATTTCTTTTCTCTTGAAAATTCTCATCATCTATTATATGATAGTAAAAATACCTAAAGGAGGAATATTATGCGACATTTAATGAGTCCATTGGATTTCTCAGTCGAAGAGCTGGACAAACTTTTAGATCTGGCAAATGATATTGAGGCAAATCCGCAGAAATACGCTCACAAATGTGAGGGAAAGAAGCTTGCTACATGTTTCTATGAGCCGAGTACAAGAACAAGGCTTAGTTTCGAAGCAGCAATGCTCAACCTTGGAGGTTCAGTACTTGGATTTCACAGTGCAGATTCATCATCTGCCAGTAAAGGTGAGAGTGTAGCCGACACAATAAGGATTATTTCATGTTATGCAGATATCTGTGCAATGAGACATCCAAAAGAAGGAGCTCCTCTTGTTGCATCACAAAAATCACGTATACCTGTAATAAACGCCGGTGACGGAGGACATCAGCATCCGACACAGACACTTGCAGATCTTCTTACTATCCGTTCCCTTAAAGGAAGACTTGATAACATAACAATTGGTCTTTGCGGAGATCTTAAATTCGGACGTACTGTTCATTCACTTATAAATGCAATGATCAGATATAAAAACGTTAAATTTGTACTTATTTCGCCGGAAGAACTTAAAATTCCTGATTATGTGAGGGATGATGTACTCCGTGCAAATGGCATTGAATTTGAGGAAGTTGAAAAGTTAGAGGATGCCATGGATAAGCTTGACGTGCTTTACATGACAAGAGTACAAAAGGAACGTTTTTTCAATGAAGAAGACTATGTGAGATTAAAAGATTACTATATTCTGACAAAAGAAAAGATGGAACTTGCAAAGGATGACATGCTTGTCCTTCATCCGCTTCCACGAGTAAATGAGATATCTGTAGAGGTTGATGACGATCCAAGAGCCTGCTATTTTAAACAGGCACAATATGCGGTATATGTAAGAATGGCACTTATACTTACTTTACTTGGACTTGATACAGCGGTTAATCCATCATTAGCTCATGTACTTGATTCACTGGATGCATAAGGAGGAAAAATTATGTTAAATGTAGGCGAACTTAATGAAGGCTTTGTTCTTGACCATATTGAAGCAGGAAAGGCCATGATGATATACAATTACTTAGGACTTGATAAGCTTGACTGTCAGGTTGCTATTATTAAGAATGCAAGAAGTGGTAAGATGGGAAAGAAAGACATTATTAAGATTGAAGGTGGTCTTGATCTTGTTGATCTTGATGTTTTAGGATTCGTTGACCATAATATTACTGTCAATATTATTAAGAATGGTGAAATAGTAGACAAGAAGAGACTATCTCTTCCAAAGCAGGTTACTAATATTATCAAATGTAAGAATCCAAGATGTATCACATCTGTAGAACAAGAAATCGATCATGTGTTTAAATTAACAGATAGAGAACATCAGATATATCGTTGTGTTTACTGTGAATCTAAACTAAAAAAATAAGCAAAAGAGACAAAGAGGTATCCGTGCATGAAACAAGAAAGCAGAACAAACATAAATCGTGTAAAAAAGGATATCAGCAGTCCAGATAGTTTCACACCGCCTGAGGAACTGAAACGACAGCTGATCACAACCATGCAAAGCATTTATGATGAAGAAGATATTGAGGCTGTAGAGCGTGCCTACAAAGTTGCATACAAGGCACATGAGAAGCAGAAACGAAAGTCTGGAGAGCCTTATATCATTCATCCTATTTGTGTTGCGATCATACTTGCAGAATTAGAACTTGACAAAGAAACGATTATGGCAGGGCTGCTTCATGATGTTGTAGAAGATACGGAAACGACCCATGAGGATATTGTCAGAGACTTTGGAGAAGAAGTTGCCCAGTTAGTTGATGGTGTTACGAAGTTAGGACAGTTGAGTTATTCCAAGGATAAGATTGAAGTT
>USPJ01000091.1 GCA_900556645.1 uncultured Lachnospiraceae bacterium | reverse complement strand
AGAGAGATAGTTCAGCAGAATCAATATTTCCTGGGTGGAAAAATATCCGGTTTTGGATGCCGCATGAGCCGGAATCCCCCATCTTCCCAGTTCTTTTACCATCTCCTCGGCGTAGCTGCCGGGACTGCGGAGCAAAATTATCATATCTGAATAGCCTGCCCTCCGCATTTTTCCGCTTTCCTTATCCTTTATCTGAAAAGAATCCTTATACTCCAGTATTTTTTTGGCGATGAGTGCTGCCTCCAACACCGGATTTTCTTTCTGCTCCTCCTCTTCCTCCTGTCGGCTTTCAATCACATAGGTTTCTGTGCCATTCTCCTGACCTGCTGTCTCAAACTCTGCTCCCACATAAAGTGCCACATCCTCATTGTACGCAATTCTTCCCATATCTTTTGCCATGATTTTATAAAAAATATCATTGACCGTGTCCAGTACTTCCCTGCGGCTTCGGAAATTTTTGTGCAATTCAATTTTCTGTTTTTGACTGTCTTGTGCCGTATAGCTCTCATATTTCTCCATGAAAAGTTCCGGCCTTGCCAGTCGGAACCGATAAATACTCTGCTTTACATCTCCCACCATAAAAAGATTATTTTCTCCCCGCCATTGTCTGGATACCGCCGTTAAAATAGTTTCCTGCACGTAATTGCTGTCCTGATATTCATCAATCATAATCTCTTCAAAATATTCCTGAAATTCCCTTGCTGTATCCGTAGGCTCCTTGCTTTCTCCATCCACCAGAATGTCCAAAGCAAAATGCTCTATATCTGAAAAATCTACCAGATTTTTCTTTCTTTTTTCTTCTCCATAGGCTTTACCAAAAGCCTTGGTTAAACGAATCAATGCTCTCAGTATCGGTTGCAAACGCCGGACAGATTGTAACAATTCAGTTTCCGGCTGCACATAAAACTTCGTGGCAAATTCCTTTACCGTATCCTTCATACGATTGCGGATTTCTTTCACCTGCTCCTGCTTTTCAATACTTCCCTCATATTTCCTTGCAGGAGCCAGTTTTGCATAACTTCCGGTATGCAGCAAAGACTCCTGAATCCCATCATAAGTATTCTGCTGTGCCAGCTTTTCCACAAGTTCCATATCACTTTCGATTGCCGGCTGATACATATTGGGACCGTCACTGTCTTTGGTCAGAGCAAGTGCCGTCTGAAGTTCTTCCAAAATCCCCTCCATGGAATTGCGATAATAGGTATTGATGGCTTTCATCCATAGGGCTTCGTCTAAGTTCTCTTCCGTTACCTCATATCCCTTTTGAAGGGAATCCAGCCATTCCTCTTGCCATGGATTGGACTCTGCCACCAGATAAAGCTCCATAATCATTTCCCGTACTCTGCCATCGCTTTTTGCCGTGGAATAGATTTCAAAAAAGCTGCGGATTTCTTCGTCTTCCATCTCATAAAACGATTCCATGACCCTGTCAAAAACATCCTCTTTCAACAGATTCAATTCTCCCTCATCGGCAATCCGAAATTCCGGTTCCAACGCAATCTTATGAAAATAGTTCCGCACCACAAAAAGACAGAAGCTGTCAATGGTGGTAATCTGTGCATTGTGCAACAGTGACTGCTGCTTCTGTAAATGAAGATTTTCAGGTTCTGCCTGTAACGCCCACTCCAAAGCATCACCAATCCTCTCCCGCATCTCTGCGGCTGCCGCTTTGGTAAAGGTTACCACCAAAAGCCGGTCCACATCCACCGGATTCCTTTCATCCAGAATCCGCTTAATAATCCGCTCTACCAAAACCGCTGTTTTTCCCGAGCCTGCTGCCGCGGAAACCAATATATTCCGTTGCCGTAAATCTATTACTTTTTGTTGTTCCTTCGTCCAGCTCATAGGGTTTCTCCCTTTCCTTCATTTATTAAATCTTCACTTATTTTTTGCAGTACATCTTCTGTCTTTGCACTTCTTTGAAGATTCCGATACTCATATCCCTGAATTTTCTCATCAAAACCGCAGACACTCCGATAACTGCAATAGGTACAGGCCTCCTGTTTTCCCTGCCGATAAGGATTTGCCCCCTGTTCTCCAGCCATCATCTGATTTCCCAGTCTCTTTATCTTTTGCCCCACAAAGGCTTCCATATTTTCAAATGCCTGCTGGGACAATACCTTGGATGTGGCATATAGGGTTCCGTCTTTTTTTATCTTTACCGGAATCACATGAGAGGCATCCCCCATCTGTTCATCCATTGCCCGGTAAACCTCTTCTTCACTGTTTACCATTCCATCCAGCTTTAGTTCCTCCAGAATGTTCTCATAGATTTCTTCCTCCGAGAGCCTTCCCTCACTTTCCACAAAGGGATCCTCCACATGGTAATAAAAGATACCTGCCGGAGCGACGATTTTCCCCGGATTTTTTTTCTTTGTCATTTCCATTGCCGCATTGAGATAAACCACCAACTGTAATTGCAGTCCATGGTAGAGATTTAACATCTGAAAATTGGTCTTTCCCGTTTTATAATCAATAATTTTTACATAGACTTTATCTTCTGTCTCGTAAGTATCCAGACGGTCAATTCTTCCCCTTAAATACATCTTTTCCTCATCATTCAGGGTAAACTGCAACGCCTCCAGCTTATCTGCCCCTGAGAATCCAATCTCATAACCGCTGGGGGTAAAACGCCCCCTCTTAAGCTGTTCCGTCAAGGTTACTATGGTTCTGTGGTATACCCGTCGCATCTGTTCTGCCAAAAATCGGCTCTTAGCACTTTCTCCCAGATTTCCTAACTTCTGCTCCTCCAACGCCTGTAAAAAAGAAACCTCCTCCAATTTCTGCTGCTGTTCTTCAGACAATTCCGTCCACAAAACCCCTTCCTGCTCCGCCTGTTTGGAGAAATTCTCAATGGCAGAGTGAAAAATATTACCGAAATCCACCGCAGAAAATTCCTGTAACTGGCGTTCCTGCAATCTCAGACCGTATTTCAGATAATGGGCACAGGCACAGGAGGCGAACTGCTCCAGTCTGGTAACACTATTTTCCAACACTGTTCCGTACAGGGCATGAACCAATCCTTTCGGCAGTTTCCGGGAACGATAGGAATAAAAGGACGCATCTATCAATCCCTCTGCCTCCTGCTTCCAATCCGATTCTCCCAGATACCATGCCGCCAATGCCAGCCAGCGGTCATTCTGCTTCTGCTTTTCCTGCAATCCTTCCAGAAAATATTCCATACCGCTTCTAGGTGTTGCCAGTAAAAGCTCCGGTTCAATCCCTTCTTCTATTATTAAATGAGGATATAATTTTTTCATCTGTCCTATCAGATAAGAACGCCTGATAGACTCTCCTTTTGCATTTACCCGGGCAAAGGTCAATATCAGTCTTCTTTGAGGTTTTGTCATATTCAGATACAAATAAAATTTTTGTAAAAAGGTTCTCTCTCTAGGGGTCGGTGCCAGCTGTACCTCCTGTTCTGACAGCTTCTCCCTCTCCAATGCTGACAAAATACCTCCTGCCTGTGCAGACTTGGGAATCACTCCGTCGTTGACTCCCACAAAGAACAAAACTTTGATATGGTCCAGTCTGGTTCGCTCGATATCTCCCAACAGTACACAGTCATATCCCGGAG
This sequence comes from uncultured Lachnospiraceae bacterium, assembly GCA_900556645.1. The sequence continues at coordinate 2,470 of USPJ01000091.1, read as the reverse complement.
GCAGCACTCCCACCTTGGCAGCTTCAAATCCTGCATCCAAAATTTGGCTGCACTCTCTGGTACTTATTTTTTGGTCTCCCAACAGCTCTGCCATCTTATCAAACAAATCCATGACAATCCCATAGATCTGTTCATACTCTTTTGCTCTGGTAAAGTTCTGCTGCTCCTCAAAATAATTCTGTTTCTCGCGTAGCTGCTCCTGCATATTGTGTTGCACGATGAAATGGTACAAAGCTTCCAACCGCTCTGCCACCGTTGCATCCGTTTGCTTTAAAACCTTCCGGTATGGCTCCACCTTCGCCATCACATCTGCCCGAAGCTGTTCCAACGGTAACAGCTCTTCTTCCGTATATCCCTTCGGACATTTTTCAAAGGTACTGCTCCACGCCTTATATCCTTTAATTCCCCCGGCTAAAAGATAATTTTCCAGACGGTCTATCTGTTCCGTTTCCTGTCCGCTGAGACCTGTCCGAAAATACCGCATGACACTCTCATAGGAAAAATCCTCTTCTATCATCTCCAAGGATGCCCGGATGAACTCAATAAAAGGATGAAACAGAATCGTCTTCTTTTCATCTACAAAATAAGGAATCTCATATGCTTCAAAAATTTCCTTTGCGTAACAGGAATATCCTTCCGTATTTCCTGATACAATGGCAAAATCTTTGTAGCGGTAACCCTCCGCCTGCACCATATGATGAATCTTTGCTGCCGCATAAAGCAATTCCTCCTTGGGATTTTGCAGACAATGAATGGATATATTTTCCGTTTTCTTTTCATATGGTTTCCACACCGCTCGAAACAGATTTTTTTGCAAATGCTCCAATTCCCCTGCATTTTCATAGCGATGCTGCAATCCCTCTTCCACATATACCGGCTCCAAAACCTTACAATCTGTCTTCTGTGCCAAATGTATAAGAGACTGTATCATTTTTTTACTCATGTAGAAAAGCTCCTGCATCACAGGCTTAGTATACAATTCGGTCTCTTTATCCACCGTCACTGCCACCTGTATGCGGTCTGCCATAGGAAAGAGAGTTTCCAGCAATCCCATCTGTACCGGTGTGAACCCGGTAAATCCATCAAAAATCAAGTTGCTGTTTTTCAGCATCAGGGAGCGGTCTGCTACCTGTGCACATTCCTGTAACACTTCCTCCGCCGTAATACAATTTCCCTGTAAGTAATTCAAAAATTCCTGATAAATCAACTGAACATCCCGCATTTTTAACTGAAATGCTTGGCTGTTTTCTCCCTTCAGCCATCCTTCAATTTCCTGTGGCGTAATCTGATACTGCATAAACTCAGAAATCAGGGATTTCAGTTCACTGACATATCCCATCTTTTTCATCTGGGCTCCCAGAACCGTCAATTCCTCTCCATGCTCCTCCGCCAGTTTCCGCAAAATCAGATTCTTTCCCGTCTCCTCCAGAATATCCAGCTTCTGGATTCCCAATTCGTCAAACACCCGGAATGCCAGACGCTCAAAGCTCAGCACATCGATATTCATAATGGCATGGTTTTTACTCCGCTCCACCAGTTCCTTCTGAGTCTGCATGGTAAACTGTTCCGGTACAATCAAAAGAAAATCCTTGGTTCGGTCTTTCTTCGCCTCTTCTATTAAATTTTCATATAGATAATGGGACTTGCCTCCGCCTGAAGGTCCCAGAATAAACTGTAATGACATTTTTTCACCTCAAGTTCCATTATACGGGATTGTTGTGGTTTTTCCAAGATGCGGGATTTAACTTATCACAGGTTCTCTATCCTTCTGTGAGTTTTCTTGTTAAAAAAAAGAGGACAGCTCTCGCCATCCTCTTTACAAGCAAAATGAATTTTAGTAATTTGTAGCTTTGATTTCGAAATGTGCCTGTGGATGTGCACATACCGGACACTCTTCCGGTGCTTTCTTTCCAACACAGATGTGTCCACAGTTAGAACACTGCCATACCACATCTCCGTCTCTGGAAAATACTAAATCTCCTTCGATATTTGCTAACAGCTTGCGATATCTTTCCTCATGCTCTTTCTCGATAGCTGCTACGCCTTCGAATAAAGCAGCGATATCATCGAAACCTTCTTCTCTTGCCTCTTTTGCGAACTGATCATACATATCTGTCCACTCATAGTTCTCGCCTTCTGCTGCTTCTTTTAAGTTCTCGATAGTAGAACCAACTGCTCCGCCGTTTAATAATTTATACCAAAGCTTTGCATGCTCTTTTTCGTTTGCTGCTGTCTCTTCAAAAATCTTGGAAATCTGTACATAGCCGTCCTTTTTAGCCTTGGATGCGAAATATGTATATTTATTTCTTGCCATAGACTCTCCTGCGAACGCTGTCTGTAAATTTGCTTCTGTTTTACTTCCTTTTAAATCCATTTCTGTTTTCCTCCTTTTATTTGTCCTTATTAATATTAGTAATTATTACTGATATTATCATATCACTTTTTTTGGGGATGTCAACTATTTTTACAA
>USPJ01000090.1 GCA_900556645.1 uncultured Lachnospiraceae bacterium | reverse complement strand
CTTAAGGACGAAGCAGTTGCGGCAGGTCATTACTGCGGCATCGGATGGAGCCAATGCGGTTACCTCTGTGGAAAAGTATCTGTATGAAAACCAAGTATAAATGAAGTATAAGCGGTGTAAAAAACTTCCAATATGTTGGGGTTGACAGTATAAAAGGGCTTTGTTATAATAACCATGTAATAAATGTAACAAATTCGTAACAAATGGTAAAGAAATTATCAATATATTGGAGGCACATATGAACCGCAATAGGATGAGAATAAAGACATGCTGTCTTGCAAGTGCAATTGTTTTAACAAGTTCTACTTTAGCAGTAAACGCAGCACCGGCAGCAGGTTTATCCAGTCAGTTAAGCAGCAGTATCAGCAGTGAAGTTTCTGAAACTACAGTAGCAGGTGGTTCCCTTTCATTTGCAAAGGCAATCGCAAATAGCCAGCAGGCAAGTGCAAAGCAGGAGAATGAGACTCCGGTAGTAAAATCTGAGTATGCAGATATTGCTATCGCACAGGTTGACAACTATGTAAATGTGCGTAGTACTCCGGGAGAAGACGGAGAGGTATTAGGAAAGCTTTACAACAATTCAGCAGCTACCGTTGATGCGGTGGAAGGTGACTGGTATAAGATTACTTCCGGTAATGTGACCGGTTATGTAAAACAGGAATTTGTAGTAGTTGGTAATGAAGAGTTAGCAAAGAGCGTTGGAAGAAGACTTGCAACTGTAAATACAGAAACATTAAAAGTTCGTACAGACGCTTCTATGGATGCATCTGTGTTGGGTCTGGTACCGGGCGGAGATGATTTAACCGTATTAGAAGAATTAGACGGATGGGTTAAGGTAACAATGGAAGAAGGCGAAGGCTATGTTTCCACAGACTATGTAACCTTATCTACAGATTATGTAACGGCAGAGTCTAAAGCAGAAGAAGAAGCGAGACTCGCAAAAGAAGAAGCAGAGAGAAAGGCAGCAGAAGAGGCAGCCAGAAAGGCATCTCAGAAAGCAGCCCAGAAATCTTCAGGTTCTAAGAACTCCGGTGGTTCTTCAAACTATTCTGCACCATCAGGCTCCGGCGGAGCAGCAGTTGCAAATTATGCATGCCAGTTTGTAGGTAACCCATATGTATATGGCGGAACAAGTTTGACAAACGGAGCAGACTGTTCGGGATTTGTAATGAGTGTATATGCACAGTTTGGTATTTCCTTACCTCATTCCTCCAGTGGAATGAGAAGTGTCGGATATGAAGTAAGCCAGTCCGAGATGCAGCCGGGTGATATTATCTGTTACAGCGGTCACGTTGCAATCTATGTTGGCAACGACACCATCGTACATGCTAGTACACCATCTACCGGTATCAAGTATACATCACCGGCAGCATATAAGAGCATTATTACAGTAAGAAGAATTTTCTAATAAAAGAATGATAGAGAGCTGTCATCCATTGGATGACAGCTTTTTTGATGTACAAAAGATACCTTTCCTGTATGAAAAAGAAATCGGTAAACATAAGATTGTGATAAGGAAAACAATATTTTGCGAGGAAAAATAGACCAAATTAGCAATTTGCACAAAATGTTGAGAATCAGAGAAAAATGACGAAAATTTGTGTCGAAAAGCGAAAAAAAGTTATCCACATCGAAAAGTGTGGAAATATCGAAAAAAATGAGTTATACACGGAGTTATAAACGTTATCCACAGAAAAAAAGGCAAAAATATAGGTTTACATAGAAAAAGAATAGAACATTCGTTTTGTACACAAATAATAAAGTTGATAAGTTTTGCAAAAAAGCGAGAAAAAATCTTGACTTTCCAAAAGTGAAAATACTGTAAAAATTATCGAAAAATGTCAGAATTATTACGACAAATCAATAACAGAAGGCTGGGGATAAGTACCAGTAGTTGAAAAATCCCCTTGATTTTGTTATACTCATGTATATTATCAGTAGAAAAAACAATAATAGGTGTAACAATGAAAAAGAAGATAGAGATTTTGGGATTGCCAATCGATAATTATTCTGTGCGGGAGGCGATTCTTTTAGCGGAGGGCTATTTGAACAGCACTTCCATGAATATTATAGAGACAGTTTCCATGAAAACCCTGGCAGACGCAGAAAGCTCCGAAGCAGTCAAGGAGGTAATCTCTCTGGCTGATTTAACGATTATCGGAGAAAAGGAAATTTTGACGGCTGCCAATATTATGACACCTCAGCGTCTCAAGGAAACCAATGAACATGAATTTTTCCACGAATTTATGAAACGGATTGTGCGTAATCACAAGCGGCTTTATATCCTTGCCGTAGAGCGAACAGAGCTGGATAGGTTTCAGGAGATTCTGGATGAACAGTATCCTAAGAGAAATCAAGTGGGGGAAGCTGCCTTGGAGGAATGTCAAGGAGATTTGGAGAATATTATCAATGGTGTGAACGGTGAAGCGGCAGAGGTTGTAATTTCTCTGATACCGTCACCGAGACAGGAAGAATTTATCCGGGAATACCGGGATAAGATGAGTGCACAGATATGGTATGGTCTGGGGGCATATACAGGAGAGCGGAAATCATTTTTCAGAAAAACCTTACAGAAGGTATTCCGCAAGCATGCCCTGATGAAAAAGATGGGTGATTATCAGAACGAAAAAGAGGAAGAAAGATGAAAATGAAAATTTTAAATAGCCGCCCATGGTATGTGGATTTTTTGTTCATAGTACTGGGTACGGGAATCATGGCATTGGCAATACAATGTATTTTTGAGCCGATTGGTCTGGTAACCGGAGGATTTACGGGTATTGCGATTATTATCAGAAAGGTGACCGCAGGACTGGTGGAAGGTGGTATTCCTCTCTGGCTGACCAACATTGTTTTGAATATCCCGGTATTTTTATTTGCACTGAAAATAAAAGGAAAACGTTTTATAGGAAGAACAGTCATAGGTACGGTTCTTCTATCTTTTTGGCTGTATATCATTCCGCAGGTGGATTTGACCCAAGGGGATTATATGCTTTCGGCAATTTTTGGCGGAGTCATTACCGGAATCGGAATCGGATTTGTTTTGCTGGCAAAGGCAACCACCGGAGGAACGGATATGGTGTCTGTGCTGATACAGCACAAAGTCCGTCATTATTCCGTGGTACAGATATTACAGGTAATAGATGGTGCAGTTGTGCTGGCCGGTTTGTATGTGTTTGGTCTGAAACCGGCACTTTATGCGGTAGTGGCAATTTTTATCACATCGAAGGTATCGGATGCCTTGATGGAAGGTATGAAATATTCCAAAGCGGCGTTTATTATTACAGACCGGTATCAGGAAGTGGCGGATGCCATTATGACAAAGCTGGATCGTGGACTGACGGGACTGGACGCCACAGGAATGTATTCGGGAGACAAGAAGACGGTGCTTTACTGTGTGGTATCCAAAAAGGAGATTGTGGATTTAAAAGATATTGTGGCAGAAATTGATACAAAAGCCTTTGTAATTGTAACGGATGCACGAGAGGTTCTGGGAGAAGGTTTTTTGGAATATTAGAACAAAAAAAACACTTTTAGTCTTTATTTTTTTGGTGTTTTGCATTAAAATAGAAAATGGATAGGGCGTTTTTGTAAAAAATCACAAGAAATTATTGTGAAATTTGCATAGCGACATAGGAGGAGAAGGGCGTACTATGATTTCAAATCAAATATTACAAAATACCATTGATGGATTGAAGGGCATTACGCGAGTTGATTTATGCATTATTGATACGGAGGGGAAGGTTCTGGCCACTACATTTCCGGATGCCGACAAATATATCGGACCGGCGGTAGCTTTTGTGGAGTCGCCGGCGGACAGTCAGGTTGTGCAGGGGTGTCAGTTCTTTAAAGTTTTCGATGAGCATCAGCTGGAGTACATTTTGCTGGCAAATGGGGATAGTGATGATGTCTATATGATAGGCAAGATTGCCAGCTTTCAGGTACAGAATTTATTGATTGCATACAAGGAACGTTTTGATAAAGATAACTTTATCAAAAATCTTTTATTAGACAATCTGCTGTTGGTAGATATTTACAATCGTGCCAAGAAACTTCATGTTGATACGGATGTGCGTCGTGTGGTATTTATAATAGAGACGAACCGTGATAAAGATGGCAATGAGTTGGAGAAGGTCAGAGGACTTTTCGGTGGAAAATCCAAAGATTTTGTAACGGAAGTGGATGAGAAAAATATCATTCTGGTCAAAGAACTTGCGGATACAGAAACTTATGATGATTTGAAGAAAACCGCAGATGTCATTTTGAATCTTTTTGGAGGAAGTGCGACAGGCAAGATACATATCGCCTACGGAACGATTGTAAATGAAATCAAAGAGGTTTCCCGTTCCTATAAGGAAGCACGAATGGCATTGGATGTAGGAAAGATTTTCTTTGAGGAAAAGGAAGTCATTGCTTATTCTGCCTTAGGTATCGGACGTTTGATTTATCAGTTGCCGATTCCTCTTTGTAAGATGTTTATAAAAGAAATTTTTGATGGAAAGTCACCGGATGATTTTGATGAGGAGACTTTGACCACAATTAATAAATTCTTTGAGAATAGTCTGAACGTTTCCGAGACCTCCAGACAGCTTTATATTCATCGAAACACACTGGTGTATCGTCTGGATAAATTACAAAAAAGTACAAGATTGGATTTGCGTGTATTTGAGGATGCCATAACCTTTAAAATTGCACTTATGGTTGTAAAGTATATGAAGTACATGGAATCCTTAGATTATTAAGCACTGGGAGGCATTCATGATTAAGCTTACAAATGTCAGTAAAGCATATTCCACAGGGATACCTGCGTTGAATGATGTGAATCTGCATATTGAAGAAGGAGAATTTGTATTTGTCGTAGGAGAAAGCGGCTCGGGAAAATCCACCTTTATCCGCTTGTTGTTGAAGGAGTTGGAGCCTACGGAAGGTACCATAGAGATAAACGGACAGGATATTGGAAATCTGCGGAGAAAGCAGATTCCAAAGTTCCGAAGAAACATTGGAGTCGTATTTCAGGATTTCCGGTTGTTAAAAGACCGGAATGTCTATGAGAATGTGGCTTTTGCCCAGAGGGTTGTGGGTACCAGCACGAAAGTAATACGGAGCAAGGTTCCTCAGATGCTTTCCGTGGTAGGACTGGCGGCAAAGTACAAGTCTTTGCCGAGACAGTTGTCGGGAGGAGAGCAGCAGAGGGTTGCTATTGCCAGAGCATTGGTCAATGAGCCGAAGATTTTATTGGCGGACGAGCCTACGGGAAATCTGGATGAAAATAATGCGTGGGAGATTATGAAGCTTTTGGAAGAGATTAACGAGAGAGGAACCACAGTAGTGGTGGTTACACATAATCTGGAAATCGTAAAAGCGATGAAAAAGCGTGTCATTACAATGAAGAAAGGCGTTGTGGTAAGCGACGAGAAAATGGGTGGCACAGATGAGATTTAGTACATTTTTATATTCCGTAAAGCAAGGTATTAAGAATATAGGCAGAAACAAAATGTTTTCTCTGGCATCTATGGCAACCATGGCAGCCTGTATTTTTCTGTTTGGTCTGTTTTTTGCCGTGGTAACTAATTTTAGAGCTATGGTGAAGACCGCAGAGGAGGGCGTGGCAGTTACCGTCTTTTTCAAAGAGGGAACCTCTCAGGAACAGATGGATGAGATGGGAGATTTGATTAAAAAACGCCCGGAGGTTGCAAAATATAACTTTGTGTCGGCAGAGCAGGCATGGCAGGACTTTCAGGAGGAGTATTTTGAAGGAAATACAGACTTGGCAGAGGGGTTTGTGGATGATAACCCTTTGGCAGATTCTGCACACTATGAGATTTACTTAAATGATGTGTCCATGCAGGAAACCTTGGTCACTTATCTGAAATCGGTGGATATGGTTCGGGAGGTGCACCAGTCTGAGGTGGCAGCCAATACCCTTACCGATTTGAATGCATTGATTGGCTATATTTCCGCAGGAATCATTTTGATATTGATTGCAGTGGCAGTGTTCCTGATTAGTAACACCATTCGTACCGGTATCTCTGTAAGAAGAGAAGAAATTGCGAT
>USPJ01000089.1 GCA_900556645.1 uncultured Lachnospiraceae bacterium | reverse complement strand
GAAAGCTCCCGAAGGATTTTAATCTGCCAAATGCGATGCTGGTAGCATATTTCCATTATTTCCATGAAGATATTATATATCGCAGAATTACTTTTAGACCGAGACAGGGCGGTAAAAATTATATTAATGTAAAGAGAATTATGAAAATCGGCTGGGAATCCATGGGGAATTTTCATCGATTGAGAAAAGATTTGAGGAACGACAGAAAAAGGAGATAGCAGATGAAGGTTGTAATACTTGCAGGTGGCTATGGAACCAGAATATCGGAGGAAAGCCATTTGATACCAAAGCCTATGATTGAGATAGGGGAAAAACCGATATTATGGCATATTATGAAGCTTTATTCCCATTATGGGTTCAATGATTTTGTTATTTGTGCCGGCTACAAACAGCATGTTATCAAAGAGTGGTTTGCAGACTACTATCTGCATAACACCGATGTTACCTTTGATTTACAGACCAATAACATGGTGGTACATAGCAATTATTCAGAGCCATGGAAGGTTACAATCGTGGACACAGGTCTTAACACAATGACCGGTGGGCGTGTGAAACGAATTCAGGAGTATATTGGAGAGGAACCGTTTTTCCTGACCTATGGGGACGGTGTTTCGGATGTAAATATTCGCGAACTTCTGGAATATCATCAGAAAAAGGGAAAGATGATGACGATTTCTGCTTACAACATAGAACAGCGTTTTGGAATTTTAGACATTGATGAGACCGGAGAGGTTACGGCATTCCGTGAAAAAGCAAAGGATGACGGAAATCTGGTAAATATCGGCTATATGGTCTGTGAACCGGAGATTTTTGACTTGATAGAAGGAGACAGTACGGTATTTGAGAAGATTCCTTTGACCACTGCGGCACAAAGAGGTCAGTTGATGGCATACAAGCATGAAGGTTTTTGGCAATGTATGGATACGCTTCGTGAGAAACAGAAGCTGGAAGAACTTTGGAACAGCGGACATGCTCCATGGAAAGTGTGGGATTAAGTATGGAGAGTGTGTTTGTCACAGGAGCCACCGGCTTTATCGGAAAAGCATTGATTGAGCAGTTGTTAAAGGAAAACAAAAAGATTTATGCTCTTGTGCTTCCGGAGGAGAAGCTTCCACAAAATAAAAATCTGATTCCCGTTGTGGGAAATTTAATGGAGGAAGAGGTTCTGCTGGAAGAATTGGCAGGCTGTTCTTTTGATACGATATATCATTTGGCATGGGCAGGTGTAAGCACTACCGTCAAAAATGACATGGAATTACAGCTTAAAAATATTTCCATGGCATTCCATGTGATGAAAATTGCCCATGAGCATAAATGTAAGCGGGTGGTTTGTACAGGCTCTATTAGCGAATATGCTTATGAGCAGGAAGAGGTAAACGGACAGCAGTTACCGACTCCCTGTGATGTGTATAGTGCCACGAAAGCATCCGTACATATCTATTGTGAGTATCTGGCACGTTTGTATGGTGTAGGATTTAATTGGATTCTGATACCCAGTATCTACGGACCGGGACGGTTGGATAACAATCTGATTACCTATTGTATCCGTTCTCTTCTGAGAGGGGAAAAGCCGTCTTTCACGAAGCTGGAACAGATGTGGGATTATATTTATATTGATGATTTGATTCAGGCATTGATTTTGGTGGGCGAGCATGGAAAAGAGAATAGGGTGTACCCGGTGGGAACGGGAGAAGCCAGAAGAATGTCCGAATATGTTACCATAATCAGAAACAGTATTAATCCAAATGCGGAATTGGGAATTGGAGAGATTCCCTATAAGACGGACCGTATAGATAACGCCATCGTAGACATATCTAAAATCAAACAGGATGTGGGATATGTCCCAAGATATACATTTGAAGAGGGAATTCAGAAAACCATTGATTTTATGAGAGAAACGGAGAAAAAGGATGTATGATTATGTAGTGGTGGGAGCAGGAATCAGCGGAAGTATTGCTGCCCGGTGTTTTGCAGAACAGGGACAGAAGGTTCTGGTGGTAGAACGCAGAAATCATATTGCGGGAAATTTATATGATGAAACAGATGAAAGTGGAATTTTGGTGCAGAAATACGGACCGCATATCTTTCACACCAACAATCTAAAGGTAGAAGAATATTTGAAAAAGTGGGGAAGCTGGGAGGACTATTTTCTGGAGTGTATGGTTTACATGAATGGAAAGTATACGCCGTCCCCTTTTAATTTTCAGACCATTGATGATTATTTTCCAAAAGAAAAGGCGGAAGAAATCAAAAGCCATATCCGACAGGTTTATGGAAATGTCCCAAAAGAGACCATTGTAAATATGCTGGAGTGCGAGGATTCTGTGATTCGGGAATATGCGGAATTTTTATATGCAAACGATTATAGTTTGTATACGGCAAAACAGTGGGGAATCGAACCATCAGAAATAGACAAAAATGTCTTGCGGAGGGTTCCGGTATTGTTTTCTTATAAGACAGGATACTTTGATGACACATGTCAGATGATGCCGACGCAAGGGTTTACAGCAGTAATAAAAAATATCTTAAACCATCCGAATATTACGGTGTTATTGAATACGGATGCAAACCACAGTCTAAGCTTTTCGGAGGAGACAAAGAAGGTTTATTATGAAGGAAATGAGATAACGGTTATCTATACCGGAGCTGTGGATGAACTTTTAGATTATCGTTATGGCAGACTGCCGTACCGTTCTTTGCGGTTTGAGTGGAAGAGTCTGGAGGAGGATTCTTATCAGCAGGCTCCTGTGGTTGCCTATCCTCAGGCAGAAGGTTACACTCGTATCACCGAGTATAAAAAGCTGCCGGTCCAAAAGAAAGAGGGTAAAACCGTTATTGCCGTGGAATATCCGTTACAGGCAGATGAGGAGTTGGAATGCGAGCCTTATTACCCGATACCTACGGAGGAAACGGCTAAGATGTATGGACAGTACAGGGAATATCTGGAGGATTATAAGAATCTGTATCTTTTAGGCAGATTAGCGGAATACAAATATTACAATATGGATCAGGTCATTGAAAATGCCCTGTACTTTTGTGAAAATTTTAAGAGACAGTAAAAGACGGAGAGATACATGGAGATAAAAACTTTACTGAAAAAATATCAGTCCCTGATTAATTATGCCGTATTTGGCGTATTGACAACAGCAATTAACATTCTGACTTATGCGGGACTTTACAACAGACTGCATATGAATAACATTGCCAGCAATGTGATTGCTTGGATACTTGCAGTATCTTTTGCTTTCGTCACCAACAAATTGTGGGTTTTTCAGAGTAAGAATTTACAGAGAAAAGTAGTTGTTCAAGAGATTTGCAGTTTTTTTCTCTGCAGATTAGCAACCGGATTGTTGGATTTGGCAATAATGTATGTCTTTGTGGATGTACTTTCCTGGAATGGTACGGTAATGAAATGTATCTCCAATGTGATTGTAATTGTGGCGAATTATATTGCAAGTAAGCTGGTAGTTTTCAGAACGCGGAATGCAAAGGAAGAATAAGGAGGCTGTTATGCTGGACGTTTCGTTTTACAGAGATAAAAAGGTACTGATTACCGGACATACCGGATTTAAAGGTTCATGGATGTGTCAATTATTGATAGGAGCAGGTGCACAGGTAACAGGCTATGCCTTAGAACCGCCCACCAATCCCAGTTTGTTTGAAATGTGCCGGATTGGAGAACGTATGAATTCCATTATAGGCGATGTGCGGGATTTGGAGCATTTGCAGAAAGTGTTTGAGGAAGTACAGCCGGAAATCGTAATTCATATGGCCGCACAGCCGCTGGTAAGAGAATCTTATCAGAATCCGGTTTATACCTATGACGTGAATGTTATGGGAACCGTCAATGTGCTGGAATGTGTAAGACAGAGCAAAAGTGTGAAGTCTTTTTTAAATGTAACTACAGATAAAGTATATCGGAACAGAGAATGGGAATGGGGTTACCGTGAGAATGAAGAATTGAACGGATATGATCCGTATTCCAATTCTAAATCCTGTTCGGAACTGGTAACGGACAGCTATAAAAATTCCTTTTTCGGAGAAGAAAACTCTTGTGCCATTTCTACGGCACGGGCAGGAAATGTCATTGGCGGTGGGGATTTTGCGGAGAACCGTATTATCCCGGATTGTATAAGGGCGGTGCAGAGTGGAGAGGATATTGTGGTACGGAATCCTTTTTCCACAAGACCATATCAGCATGTGCTGGAGCCGGTTGCTGCATATCTGATGATCTGTCAGGCTCAGTATCAGGAGAAAAAATTTGCGGGAAATTATAATGTGGGACCGGATGAAGCGGACTGCTGGACCACCGGAAAACTGGTTACCCTGTTCTGTGAAAAGTGGAATGAGGCAAACAAAGCATCTGCCCAATGGATTGACCGTTATGACGGAGGTCCTCACGAGGCAGGATTTTTGAAACTGGATTGCTCAAAGTTGAAAAGTACCTTTGGATGGACTCCGAGATGGAATGTGGAGACCGCCATGGAGAAGATTGTGGAATGGACGAAGGTCTATTTTGAAGGCGGAGATGTGGCAGCGTGTATGGAAAGGCAGATAGGGGAGTTTTTGTAGGAGAAGTTTGAGACTGGTACTTGTATAACTGTAAAAACAATGATATAATTTAATTGAAAAAGAACAAATGTTCTCAATCTGCCGAGATGGGTTATATTCTTTGTGAGGATATTCTATGTTTACAGATTTAGGTATATTGATTGAGATAATACAGGAAAATTATGATAAAATAAGTTCAAAATGGGAAGAGTTACACACCGAAAACATTTGAAATTTGAAACGCAAGCAGGTGAAACATATTCGAGAAAATGCCGAAATATTAAATGAGATTTGGAATTACCGGACGTTGCTTAATAAAGAGACACTTATGCTTACATTCACATTGTATTCTTTTGAATTTCCAAATTTGGTAGTTACCGGCCGGGTTAAGGCACAAAACTCTGTAGAGTATAAAATTGAAAATTATATTCGTACTCATGAAGGTGGCAACATACCCATTAAGAAGTGTATCAATGATTTGTTTGGGGTTCGCATTGTGATAGATGACGAATTTTCGTTTGGAGATGTAAAAGAGTATATAAAAAATAATTATCCCCAATATAAATGTATAGATTCTTCTAAAAGTGAATATCGGGCAACACATATATATTTTGAAAAAGATAATTATTCTTTTCCATGGGAACTGCAAGTGTGGAGTAGCTTTGATGAAGAAAAGAATTATGAATCGCACAGAAAGTATAAACAAGAGTATACTAATTGGGAAAATAACGGAAAAGGTGGTGAGTAACATGTATAGACATTATATCATTTTGAGTAGTTCTTATTCTCAGGGAATGAGGATAGGAATACATTATTTACTTGATGATGAAATAGATCCAAAATGGATAATGGAAGATATCGATAAAATAAGAGAAGTGTGTGGAGATACGGTTTCTATATCAACGCATTTTATAGAGACGGAGTCACCGGAATGGATGTCTGTTGTGCAAAAGGATGCCTTTTTTGCAGATGTGTATATTGTGCAGACTTTGGGAGAGTTTATAGGGCTGATTTCAGATGATCGTACACTGCGAGGAACTGATATTGCGAAATATATTTTGTCTAAAATTTCATGTACGCACCTCAAATTAGAAAAATTGGTATATCTGTGTTATGCTGAGTATCTGTGTAAAACAGATAAAAGATTATTTGATGATAAGATTTATGCATTTAAATATGGACCGGTAGTTGAGACGGTTTATGAAAAATACCGAGGTTCCAGTGAAAAATTGGAGTTTGATATTGATGATAAGTATGAAGAAATGCCAATTCGGAGCAGAATTTTGTTTGCAGAGGATGGAATTTGCAAGGTTGATGTTATTGAACAGATTCTGCATAAATATGGAGCTTATACCGTAGGTGCATTGGTGGATATGACACATAAACCAAACAGTCCATGGGATTGTGCAGATAAAAGTGAGATGTATTCAACCATATCGGATGATTTGATTCGTTCACATCATTGTTTTGAAGTTTCATAGGCATAATAAGAAAGAAACGCCGTAATCGGCTTGCCGATTACGGCGTTTTGACGGCGATGACGGGGACGATCGTCGCGC
>USPJ01000088.1 GCA_900556645.1 uncultured Lachnospiraceae bacterium | reverse complement strand
CAGAGGACACACGGTCAGTATCACACCAGCTGTGCATGCGATTCCTTTTCCACCCTTAAATTTCAGATAAAAAGGAAAATTATGTCCTAAAATTGCTCCCAGCCCGGCGTAAAGTTCCAAAAGCTTTACAACATCCGGATACCTGTTATGGAAAATCAGCCACGTAACCAAAATTGCTACGATTGCCTTTCCACAGTCTCCTGCAAAAGTAATTGCTCCCGCTTTCAGTCCCAAGGTTCGCAACGTATTGGTGGTTCCTGCATTTCCGCTGCCATGCTGTCGGATGTCAATGTTCTGGGTCTTTCCATATATATATCCGGTCTGAAACAGTCCTGCGATATAACCGATTAAGATACATAGGATTCTGCTGACTACCATCCCTACCCTTCCTTTCTCTCGCGTATGATAAACTTCAGTGATGTGCCCCGGAATCCAAAAGCATCCCGAATCCGGTTCTCAATATATCTGGTATAAGAAAAATGCATCAGTTGTTTATCATTTACAAAAATTACAAATGTAGGCGGCTTTACCGCAACCTGTGTAATATAGTAAAGCTTGAGTCTCTTTCCTTTATCGGAAGGTGGCTGCTGCATAGCAACTGCCTCTGTCATAATCTCATTTAATACACCTGTGGCAACCCGCATACTATTATTTTCAATGACCATATCTATCATATCAAATATTTTATGCATCCGCTGCCCTGTTTTTGCAGAAACAAACAATATTTCCGCATAAGGCATAAAGCTGAGTATCTGACGAATTCTATCTGTATGTTCTTTTACGGTTTTGTCATTCTTCTCAATGGCGTCCCACTTATTAACGGCTATGATAATTCCTTTTCCCCGCTCATGGGCTATGCCTGCAATCTTGGCATCCTGCTCCGTAACTCCCTCCGTGGCATCTATGACTACAATGACCACATCCGCCCGTTCCACGGCAGTTACTGCACGGATAATACTGTAACGCTCTATCTCTTCTTTAATCTTATTCTTTCTTCTCAGTCCCGCCGTATCGATGAAAACATAATCCTTTCCATCGTATTTCACATTGGTGTCGATGGCGTCTCTGGTGGTTCCCGCTATATCTGAAACAATAACACGCTGTTCTCCCAACATACGGTTAATCATAGAAGATTTTCCCACATTCGGTTTTCCCACGATTGCGATTCGTGGTCTTTCATCCTCTATTTCCTGTGCACTGTCCTTCGGAAAATGTTCCACCACTACATCCAGCATATCTCCGATTCCTAAACGGGATGCCGCCGAAACCGGAACCGGATCTCCGATTCCCAGATTATAAAATTCATACACATCCGGCATAAACTTGTCAAAGTTATCTACTTTATTTACTACCAATACCACCGGCTTTTGTGAACGCCGCAGCATGTCTGCCACTTTTGCATCCGAATCCTGCAAACCCTGACGGACATCTGTAATAAAAATAATCACATCTGCCGTATCAATGGCAATCTCCGCCTGCTCTCTCATTTGTGACAATATAATATCTTTGCTGTCCGGTTCAATTCCTCCGGTATCTATTAATGTAAATGCTTTATCTAACCAAGTCACTTCCGCATAAATCCGGTCTCTGGTTACTCCCGGTGTATCCTGAACAATGGATATCCTCTCTCCTGCCAGCACGTTAAAAAGTGTAGACTTTCCCACATTTGGGCGTCCTACGATTGCTACAACCGGTTTACTCATATGCACTCTTCCTTTCTTAATCCCCGTCCGCTTGATTTTACAATATCTGCCGTTTCTTGTAAAGCATTTTTAAACAGGAGTCCCAAAGGAAGTGCGTCTTTTCTATTGTTTGTCTATTTCTCTGTTGAATTCCTCATAGGTTATCAGCTTATAATTCTCATTGAAAATATCCGCCTGCTGCAATACCTCCAATATATGACTGCAATCTTTTGAAAATTCAATATAAGCCCCCCTGCTGCCTTCTGACTCATAGGCATAGATATCATCATATGCCTCTTCCGGGAAAACACTCTGATATCCCTTTGGATTGTAAAATTCTATATAGATAGCATTATAGTAATTTTCTTTTTGTCCCAATTCATATGGCATCACTTTGAGATTTCCTTCTTTTGCATCTGCCTGGATTGCCTCATAAAGCTTTGCCGCCGTTTCACTTCCAAGATTGATATTCTCCTGTGTATCATTCTCCGGATGGAACATATCGATAGATGCTGCCACCGGAACACTCTCTTTATAGTTTTTCCCGAAAGTTCCTTTCATATAATTCTCATATTGATTTTCTTTTTCCACAATCTTCCGTAAAACGGAATCGTTTTGATTGTAATATTTTTCTGTGCACGGAATCTCGTAGGTACGTTCCTGTTTGCTTCCGTCTTTCATTATATAACAAAGGGTAACATACATGGTATCCGTTTCATCCTTTACGGCTTCCTGAATTACCTCTTTTTCCTGTAACAGCATCTGATGAATCTCTCGA
Organism: uncultured Lachnospiraceae bacterium; assembly: GCA_900556645.1. The sequence continues at coordinate 3,673 of USPJ01000088.1, read as the reverse complement.
ATTTCATTGATTTCTTCTTTCTCATCTCCTTCTACATAAATATCCATTAGGATATAAGCCTGTTTTATCTGGGAAGCCTCCGGTATCTTCTTCTCAAATCCCATGACGTCCATCTGGACAGCACAGAGAATCATCAATGATATTCCCAAAACTCCACAGCATTCCAATAATCTTTTTTTACTGAACACTTTAAATTTTTTCTCTAAAAGCATCTCTGCCAAAAAGAACACAATGGCTCCCACTATGACTGCACATACCACTCCCGGAAGAATGCTGTTTCCTCCCACCATGTTCTCCACAATTTCATTTCCCAGTATCACCGCCACACCGGAACCGCATAGGACTGCTCCCCATCGGAAAATCGGTTTTATCCACGAAATCACGATAAAATCTCCCACGGTTTCTATTTGTTTTTTCTTATAGCAAATATAGCTCAGCACCAGAAAAACAACCGCTGCCACAGCATACCATGCAATCTCTTTTCCTCCTGTCACAACAATCTGATAGGCATCTCCTCCCTCTGAATAGTTCAACACCAGAGATACTTTCCTGGTCAAATAATAAAGCGGTGACAAGACTTCCTCTTTTCCCATCTCATAAACCATCCGCATTCCATAGACAGACTGCATAATGATTCCTTCTAAAATCATCCGTATTCCTAAGACCAGAAAGTTCAAAAGGAAGAAAAAGATTGGCATAATTACAAATTGTCCGGTTAACATTCCTACAAAAATCGCAAAATTATATGCAAAAAATGCCATGCCTAAAATCATCAAAAAGCTCCACAACAGATATTTTAAATCTGTAATGTTTCTTCCCAGACAAACAAAGATACTTATTAAAAAAGAAATTGCCTGAGGAATCATTAAAAAGAGCAAGCCGGACAGATAATTCGTCACAAACAGTTCTTTTCTGCTTACCGGAAGTGCATGCATCATATTGCAGCTTTTGCTCTGATAAAGATAATAAAATACTGCCATGGCACAGATGAGTGCAGCTATAAAAACAAGAATGGGTTCTGTGGCAATATCCAGTGCATTGATATAATTCTGCATTTTAATCTGTGCTATATTTTCTCCGTCACCGATTCTTCGCAGATAATCATCCCCGGTCAGCAGGAAAATGTTTACCGGAAGTACCAAAATCTGAACCACCAGCCAGATTGCCCAGATTGGCCAAAAATGCGTAATGTTTTTCTTGAAAATCGTCTTATTAAAACAGGATGTCCCTGACTGCATAATCAGCACCTCCTAACTCGTAAATAAATATTTCTTCTAAACTTAACGGCAATACATCCATCAACATCGGATTTAAAGCCGTAAACTGCTCTTTGATCTGTTTGGGTTCTCCTCTTACGATCATCGTATGGACTCTTCCCGTCGTTGACATATGCAGCACTTCTAAATCCTTCGGAAGTTTTGGCATTTCTGCCTGGAATGCCGCCTGGATCTTACAAATACTGCTTTGCAGTTCACTTAACGAACGTTCAATAATAATCTTTCCATGGTTCATGATCCCCACATGGTCACATACATCCTCTAATTCCCTCAGATTATGGGAAGAGACTAGCACGGTCGTTCCATGCTCTGTCACATCCTGCAGGATCAGGCTCCATATCTGTCTTCGCATCACCGGATCTAAACCATCCACCGGTTCATCTAAGATCAGAATCTGTGGTCTTGCACTGATCGCTAACCAGAATGCCACCTGCTTTTGCATTCCTTTGGAAAGTCTGCGGATACTTTGCTTTGGGTCTATTCCCGGAAAGGCTTTCCCAATCCGGTCAAAAAGTTCTCCATCGAACTCAGGATAAATTCCCTGATAAAAGCGTTTCATCTCCAAGGTATCTGCCTGCATGAAATAAAATAAATCATCAGGAATATAAGCAAATTTACTTTTTGCTACCGGATTCTCAAATACCGGCTCTCCTGCAATCTTTACTTCACCCTCATCTTGTTTATAAATACCGGTCAGATGGCGAATCAACGTAGATTTTCCTGCTCCATTAGGACCTACCAATCCATAAATCGTTCCTTTTCCCACATGGAGATTCGTTCCATCCAACGCACGGAATCCATCAAATTCCTTTACCAGATTTTCTACTTGTATCATTCTTCCATCCTCCTCTTGGCTATCTCGTCAATGTAGTTCTTCAATTCCTGCGACGTAACGGTGAGATACAACAATTCCTCCGTTACCTCCTCAAAATCCCTCATCAGTTCCTGCTTTCTCCCCGGCTCTGCAATCACATCCGAGGATGCAAAGGTTCCTCTGCCGGAAACACTGTACAGATATCCTTCTGTCTCCAATTCCTTATATGCCTTCTGTATGGTATTGGGATTAATTGCCAGACTTTCCGCCAGCTCTCTTACTGACGGGACCTTTTCATCTGCACAGATTGCCCCCGTTATAATCAGTTTTTTAATGCCGTCTTTAATCTGGATATAAATCGGCTTTGTGTCACGAAAATTTAAATTCAGCACATGATTCCTCCTTCCTGTGCGTATTATGTGTACTATTGTTTGTCATACACTAGTGTAGCATGGTACTTTTCTTCCCACAAGAAAAAGAACCTTAGGAAAATCGAAAGATTTTCTTAAGGCTCTCATTTACTCTTTTATTCTTTACTCCGAAATACTGAGAAACGCTCCCAGATTCCCACGTTTTCCCTGACTGGCCCGATGAGAAAACAACAGCTTCGGATTACAACAGGTACAGAGATTGGTGGTTACAATCTGCTCTCTGCTTACTCCCGCTTCCTCCAAAACGATTTCATTTGCCCGCCACAAATCCAGCAAATATTTTCCTCCGTCCTTGGAAATCAAAAGTTCCTCTCCCCGCAAACCAAATTCCCGCTGAAATTCCTCTGCCACATCCTGACTGACCTCATAACAATCCTGACAGATAGACGGTCCTATGGCACAGAGCAGCTGTTCCGGTTTTGTTCCATATTCCCGGTTCATTGCTTCTATGGTCACACGACCCATGCGTCCTACGGTTCCCCGCCATCCTGAGTGACTTAACCCTATGGCATGATGCTCCGTATCCACAAAATAAAGTGGAACACAATCCGCATAAAAGGTAGACAACACCATTCCCGGCACATCGGTAATCAGACCGTCCACATCATGATAACCTCTTTCCCGCAAAATACCTGCTCCCGCATCCTTTGCCTCCACCTTCCGCACATTTGTGGTATGGGTCTGGTCCGTAAACACGTATTTTCCGTACTCCGTACCCATTGCCTTTGCAATCCGATGAAAATTCTCCTCTACGGCTTCTCTCTCATCCCCTCTGGTAAAGCTTAGGTTCATGCTGGAGAAAATCCCTTGGCTCACACCGCCTCCACGGGTGGTAAAGCAATGCTTTATCCACGGAATCTCCTGTAATCTTTTGTAAAAAAGCAGGGGTACTTCCTCCCTCTGCTGTAATTCAAATATATCCTTTTCATTCTTTTTCTTGAAATCTTCCAGTTTCATCTCTTATCCTTTCAGAAATAACAAATCCTTTTATCTTTCCCTGTAAGGAAAAGCATCTTTTATCAGCGTTATTTCTTCCCCTAATATTCCTACTACATCAAAACGGCAGGGTTGCTCCATACTCATTCCATGGCTCATCAGATAATATGCTGCCACCTTGGATATGGTTCTCTGTTTCCGATAGTCCACCGCCT